>JAEYWT010000393.1 GCA_023428865.1 Bacteroidota bacterium
TAGTAGGGCGGTTGCCAGTTCACCGAGGTTGTTCACCTAGTTGAGCAGCGGCCCGAAGAACAGGACGATACCCGGTTGCGATGATCCGGATGCTACCGGTTGCGAGCTCCGAGCAACTTCCACCCGACCAAACCGGTGCGTGCCAGGAAGTATCGGAAACTCACCCCGAGCACACCCAGGCCATAGGTCATGCTACGGCTGAAGTTGATGCTGCTCGCTTCTTCGAAGTACTTGGTCGGGCAGGTGATCTCGGCGATGTCGTAGTTCTTCCAGCAGATCTGCGCGATGATCTGATTGTCGAACACGAAATCATCCGAGAGGATCTCGTAATCCACACTGCGCAATACGGCGCCGGAGTAGGCGCGGTAACCGGTGTGGTATTCGCTCAGCTTCTGGCCCATCAACAGGTTTTGGCTCAAGGTGAGCATCCGGTTGAAGACATACTTGTACAACGGCATACCACCCTTCAAGGCACCGCCACCGAGAATACGCGAGCCGAAAACGACCGGGTACACATCGTTCCCAATGAGCGCGATCATGCTTACGAGCAGCTTCGGCGTGTACTGGTAGTCGGGGTGAAGCATGATCACGATATCACCACCAAGTTCGAGGGCCTTGTCGTAGCAACTCTTCTGATTGCCACCGTAGCCACGGTTCTTCTGGTGGACAACGATGTGCTTGATGCCGATCTGCCGTGCTACCTCTACGGTGTTGTCCGGGCTCTTGTCATCCACGAGCACCACCTCATCCACCAGGTCGAACGGGATCTCGTCGTACGTCTGCTTCAGGGTGAGCGCTGCCCGATAGGCGGGTAGCACCACCACGACCTTCTTACCGTTGTACATGGGCCAAAGATGGCGATGCGCACTGGATCAGCCGCGTCTTTGCTCGGTTGCGGTCACCAGATACACTCCGCTCAGGATGAGTCCGATCATCAGAAGTTGCGACCCGCTAACCGGTTCGCCATCCAGCACACCCCAGCCAATGGCCACGATCGGCATCAGGTAGGTGACCGATGATGCCCAGATGGCACTGGTCCTTTTCAGTAGGGCGTTCCAGAGGACCAACGATAGGGCCGAACTGAGTACGGCAAGTACTGCAACATATCCGAGCGAACGCCACGCGTGGGGGTGTTTGGCCAAGGTTCCCGGAAGGTCGGTCAACAGGCACCCAACCGCACCGACTGGCCCAACGAAGGTGAGCGCCAGAGCGGCGGTTGCGGTGGCGGGCAGCATGTAAAGCTTGTGTTTCACGATATTCGCGCTACATCCGTAACACAAGGTGCCAAGCACGGGAAGCACTGCGTAGTGCGACCAACTGATGGCACCGGTGCGTGCATTGAACACGATCAAGCCAACGGCACCCAGCAGACCGAGTACGACACCCGCCACCTGGGCCATGCGTACCCGACTGGCGAAGAGCAGCACGCCCACCACCAAGGTGAAGAGCGGTGTTAGGCTGTTCAGCATACCGCTCAAGGAGCTGTCGATGCGTGTCTGCGCCATGGCATACAGGAATGCCGGAATCCCATTCCCCAGCAGGCCGGTGCCCAACAGTGGCAACCAATGGGTGCGGAGCAGGGCGAAATGCTTCAATAGCAGCGGGGTAAGCGCAAGCCATGCGATCAGCAGACGCGCCGATGCCATTTGCCACGGATCCAGGACCGGTTCACCGTGATGGAAGAGGCCCCGCTTCATCAGGATGAAGGAGCTGCCCCAGATCACCGCCAAGACCAGTAGAAGGGTCCAAATGGTGCGGTTCGGGTTGGCCGGCGGCTTCGCAGAGGTGGTGGGGGCGGACCCAGCTGGCATGGGGCGGCGAAGGTATCTGGTATGCTGTGATACTATCTTTGTAACCAATTCGTTGCACAAGCGTCTTATGCATCGAAACCACTGCCTGCCATGAACGCACGCCCCTTCGTTCTCCTTTTCGCCGCCACCCTGTTCGCCTGCTCTGGCAGCACCCCCACACCGGTTGCTGATACTGCCGATGCTGCAGGTTCCATTACCCGGGTGGTGGAAGAAGTGGCTGTGGCCGGTGCGGTTGCTTCAACCGTGGCGGATATCAGTATCGATGGCATGAGCTGCGAAATGATGTGCGGTGGCTCCATCAAGAAGGCGCTGGCCAAATTGCCGGGCGTTAATTCCACCGAGATCAAGTTCATTGAGGGCGATGAGAACGACCATGCCGTAGTGGACTTCGATGCCAGCAAAGTGAGCGACGCCGAGATGATTAAGGCCATACAAGGACTTTACGACGGCCAGTATAAAGTGGTTGCCGTGAAGATCACCAAGAACATCCCTGCCGCTGGTGCTGCTGCGGTGAATGGCCAGAAAGCGGAAGAGACCAAACCGGTTAGCGTGATGAACCCAGCGGCTTTAGTGGTGCCAGGCATTCTTTCGCTTTTGGCTCATGTCCTGCGCCTCTGATCCTGAACGAACTTGTGAAAGGGGGCTGAGGCCCCCTTTTTCGTTCACGCCCGCACGGTAGCTTCGCGGCCGATGGAGCATTTCGAACGCCGTAAGCTGAAGCCCGTGGTGGCTTGGCTGATCACCGGCTGTGTGATGATCGCCTTCATGGTGGTGATCGGCGGTGTTACAAGGTTGACCGGTAGCGGCTTGAGCATCACCGTTTGGGACCCCATCATGGGCGCCGTTCCACCGTTGAACGAAGCCGATTGGAACAAGGCTTTCGATCTGTACAAGGCCATTCCGGAATACACCCTGAAGAACCAGCACATGGACCTGGCCGGGTTCAAGCGCATCTTCTTCTGGGAATTCCTGCACCGCAACTGGGGCAGGCTCATGGGCTTGGTGTTCGCCATTCCCTTCTTCATCTTCTGGCGCAAGGGCCTGCTGAAGGGGTGGTTGATGAAGCGCTGCTGGGCCATCCTCATCGGCGGTGGCCTGGTGGGCGCACTCGGCTGGTTCATGGTGGCCAGTGGCTTGGAGAAGAACCCCGATGTGAGCCATTACCGTTTGGCCATCCACTTGTGCGCGGCCTTCACGGTGTTCGCGCTGGTGCTTTGGACCGTGCTCGATATCCGCGATGGACGAGCCGGGTTCCGCTCCAACGGTTCTGGCGAAGGCCGCTGGTCACGCGTGCTGCTGATCCTGCTGGTGGTGCAGATCGTTTGGGGCGCTTTCACCGCAGGCCTCGATGCTGGACGCATCTACAACACCTGGCCGCTGATGAACGGCGAATTCATGCCGGAGAACGTGCATGCCTTCGGAGATCTGGTGACCGATCTTTCTGAACACCGCGATGGTGTGCAGTTCGTACACCGCAACCTAGCTTATCTCGTGGCACTGGGCTTCATCGTGTTCGCGGTGAAGTTCCGCCGTGAGGCGTCCATGGAGATCGTCTGGTTCCCGTTGTTGATCGCCGTAGTGCTGCAGTTCGTATTGGGGGTGGTCACCCTGCTTTCACAGGTGGACCTGCTCGCTGGTGTATTGCACCAACAAGGCGCATTGTTACTGTTGGCCGTGTTACTGAAGGCGCTTCATCGCACCGGCCAGCGTATCAACGCCAGCGAAGTGTAGCCAGCATGTGCCGCATGTCTTCGCGCAACCGTGCCGTTACCGGTGCAAGCGAATCCGCATTGGGCCGGTTGTCGAAGTAGAGCGATCCGTAGAGGAAGTTGTTGGTACTGTCCGTTACATAGAACACGAAAGGACTGGCCACATCACCCTCAATGTCGAACAGCGTTCCGAACACCCGCGTGCTGTCGCTCAACATGCGTTGTCCGTTGATCTTCGCGGCTTTGGCTTGGTGGGTGGTCTTGAAAGTGTGTGCGTCTTCGATCAGTTCCTGTAGATCGTTGTGTACTGGCGACCAGGTCAAGTGCATGGTGGCACGTTGACCTTTGAAACGGATGTCGAACCAACGGGCATCATCCTTCGCGGAGCGGATTCCCACGCGCGCGTATTCCGGAAGCTCCGCGCTGAAGGTGTTGTCATCCGTCCACGTGGTATAACGTTGCTCGGGCAGGTCGATACGGAAGTAACCGCGTGGCTTCGGTACGGGATCCTCTGTACAGCCCGTTGCCAAAACCACGACTACGAGAAGGAATCTAGTTCTCCACTTCATCACGCATGATCACTTTTACCCGTCGAATCCGTTTGTTATCCGAGGCTTCCACGATGAAGGTGAAGTTGTGCAGCTCCACCCGATCACCTTTCTTGGGAATGCGACCGGTCAGTTCCAGCACGAAGCCTCCGAGGGTGCCGCTATCGCCCTTGTGTTCCTCGAAGAGCGCACCATCGATGCCCAACACGCGATAAAGGTCGGTTAGCGCTGTCTTGCCTTCGAAGATCCAGGTCTGGTCATCCAACTTGCTGTAGAAGAGGTTCTCGTCATCGTATTCGTCGGTGATGTCGCCAACGATCTCCTCGATCACATCTTCCATGGTGATGATGCCGCTCACACCACCGTATTCATCCACCACCACGGCCAGGTGTACCTTCTCATGTTGGAATTCCTTCAGCAGGTCGTCCAACTTCTTGCTTTCCGGAACGAAGTAGGGTTCGCGCAGTAAGCCATGCCACGCATGTTCCGGCTTGTTCAGGTGCGGAAGGATGTCCTTGATGTACAACACTCCGATAACGCGGTCAGGCGTGCCATCGTACACCGGTACACGCGAGAAGCCCGAATCTACGATGGCCGTGATCAGTTCGCGGAAGGTGAGGTCGTTGTTGAAGGCGATCATCTCCGTGCGTGGGCGCATCACTTGGCGCACTTCGATGTTGCCGAATTTCACGATACCACGGAGGATGCGTTGCTCCTCGGCTGTTGTGCTGGCGTCGTGTGTCAGGTCCAACGCATGTCCCAATGAATCCACCGAGATGTGCTGCTTGTTGCGCTTTTGGAAACGCTTCTCGATCACCGTGGTGCTGCGTACCAGCGCTTCACTCAGTGGTCTGAACAACCAACGCAAGGTGAGCAGTGGGCCGCTCATGGTGCGGGCCACCCGTACCGGATCCGAGGTGGCGTACACTTTCGGCAGAACCTCACTGATCAATACGATCACAAAGGCCACGGTAAGCACTTGTATGGCTACTACGGCGTATGGCGGTAGACCTTGGGGAACCACCAGGTCGCGCACCAATACGGTGCTTAGGATCACCGTACCCATGTTCACCAGGTTGCTCGTGATCAGAATGGTAGCCAACAGTCTGCGCGGTTTGGCCAGTAGGTCCTGTACACGCCTACCACTGGCGCCACCGCGCTCTTGCACATCGCGCAGTTGTGTGGGCGTTAAGGCGAACAAGGCAACCTCGCTCGCAGACATGGTGGCCGAGATGATCAAGAGCAGCCCAATGATGCCGAACGCCACTAGGGTGCCCGGTTGCATGGCTGCGGTAAGTAGTGCCGTGGCGAGGGGTATGGGCGGAGGCTCCACTTAGAACGGTAGATCGTCCATTTCGTCGCTTACCGGCGGCTGACCTGCGCTGCTCGTGGCGCCCTGGCTGGCTGGTGCCGCTGCCCTTGGTGCTCCGCCTTCGGTGTTGGCCCGATCCAGCAGTGTCATTTCATCGGCTACGATCTCCGTGGTGTAGCGTGTGTTGTTGTCCTTGTCCTGCCATTGCCGGGTGCGCAGCTTGCCTTCCACGTAAACTTTGCTGCCTTTGCGGAGATACTTTTCGGTGATCTCGGCCAAGCCCCGCCAAGCCACCACATTGTGCCACTCGGTCTGTTCGCGCCGTTCACCGGTGGTGCGGTCCTTGTACGTTTCGCTCGTTGCCAGACGGAAGTTCGCCACGCTGGCACCGTTCTGTAGATGACGGATCTCGGGATCGGCACCGAGGTTCCCGATCAGGATCACTTTGTTCACTCCGGCCATTGCTCGTAGGGTAGGCTACGAAGATAACCACAGGCTCAGGGTTGTGCCTTATTCAAATACCGATCCAAGAGTCGCGGCAGGGCATAACTGTTCATTTCCTGCGCGTTCACAGCGATCCACGTTTTTGGGAGCCGACTTTTTCGCGGGGGCGATACTTCCCAGAACTTGGTTTGGAGGTGCTGGTGGCTCAACACGTGTTTCATGGGTCCGTGCATAGCGGTAATGGTCCACCCCGGACCGAGCAGACGTTGCAGCTCCACCTGCATCCGTTCCTTGCCAAGGGCTTTTGCGCTTTCGATGAGGGGTAGTTCGTATAAACCCTGCCAGATGTCCTTCGCTGTGCGTTTCTGTAGGTAGATGCCCGTTGTGGTGCGAATGTGCAGGTAGTTGAAGTGCCGCTCACGGATCTTCTGTTCACCGGTCTTCACCGGCAGTTCGGGGATCCGCTCAGTGCGCAGTGCAATGCATTTCGCTGCCAGTGGGCATGCTTCGCAGCTTGGGTTCTTCGGCGTGCAGACCAGCGCTCCCAGTTCCATTACGGCCTGGTTGTGATCACCAGGGTTCGTGTGATCCAGCAGGCGGCCCGCCAGTTCCCTAAACTCCTTCTTGCCCAGCGTGCTGTCGATCGGGGTGGCTAGGCCGAATACCCTGGACAAGACCCTATACACATTACCATCAACCACCGGCTCGGCAAGCCCGAAGGCGATGGATCCGATGGCCGCTGCGGTATACTCACCCACGCCTTGCAGGGCTTTCAGTTCGCTGTATGTGGCCGGAAAACTTCCATCGTGGCGCTCCACCACTTGCTGCGCGGCGGTCCGGAGGTTGCGGGCACGGCTGTAATACCCCAAACCCTGCCAAAGCCTAAGTACTTCATCTTCAGTGGCATTTGCCAGGTGTTGAACGGTGGGGTAGCCCTCTACGAAACGATGCCAATACGCCATGCCCTGGTCCACCCGGGTCTGTTGCAGGATCACCTCGCTCAACCAGATGCGGTAAGGGTCGCTTTCCGAGCGCCACGGCAAGGGCCTTTTGTGCTCATGATACCAGGGAAGCAATGCCCTGTTGAACCAAGCTGTTGACATACAGGAACAAAGATCGGTTGCGCGATCCACTTGAACGGCTATCTTTGCCGCCCCAAACCGAAGAGGGTATGACGAAGGCAGAGTTGGTCAGCATTATCTCCAAGCGCACAGGCGTTGAGCGCCAGGTGGTCCTTACCACCGTGGAATCCTTCATGGAGGAAGTGAAGAACAGCCTGGAGCAAGGTGAGAACGTACACCTCCGCGGCTTTGGTAGCTTCGTGGTGAAGCGTAGGGCACAGA
>JAEYWT010000399.1 GCA_023428865.1 Bacteroidota bacterium
GCTGTGGGCATTATCACAACGGCGTATTCATCGTCATCCTTGAAATCCGAGATGATACCTCCTGGGCTTGGTTCGTTATTGGGCATCTGGATATCACGGACAGACGCGAGCAGGTCAAGAGCTGCAACGGTTTCACGTACGAATTGATCATTCGGAAGATCCAACTTACTCCCATATTCGTACATGGACCATCGCTTGGTTCCATCCTCGTTCCTCTCGCCTGAGTCGTAGAAAATTACAATCTTCTTTCCATCTGGGTCCTTGAAGGCAATTGGGCTACTGGCGGCGTAGGAGTATGGAGTGAAGCCAGGATAATCACGCGCAAGAGGGTCCATGCTCAACCACCGCCCTACCCTTGGATCGTAGAGCCTCGCACCGAAGTCGTAACTGGTCCCGGTCGCGCCATGGATCTCATCATCCTTGCGCATTCCATTGAACCCGAAGTTGTAGGAAGAGCTCGAGTAGTTCCTTCCGGGCAGCAGGCTACCGAAGGGTTCATAGTCCTGTACAGCCCTCATCGCCGATCGAAGTTAAACAAAGAAGCCCCTCCACCGATCGGTGAAGGGGCTTCGGACTTGCAGGAGGTCTTGATCAGAGGCCCAAGCTGCCTTTGCAGTTGCGGAACTCGAGGTCTTTGAGGGCCTTGTCGCGCAGGCTGCCATCTTTCTGGATGGCTTGGCCCAGGCTGCTGGCGGCTCCGCTGCAGTTGTTGGCACGGGCAGCGATGATGGCGGCAAGATAGTGGCCGGTGGCGGTGTCCTTGTCGGTGGCACCATCGAGGATGCTTTGTGCACCGGCGGCATCACCGCTGAGCAGTTTGGAGAGGGCGGCGTTCACGCTCTTGGTGCTGCCGAAATTGCTGTTGGCACTGCTGTAGTTGCCGTTCTGGATGTCGATGATGCCTTGGTTGTACTTCACCTCTGGACCAGCGGCGCCAGCCTTGGCGTAGAGTTCGCTGGCCTTCTTGCGATCACCTTTCAAGCGTGCCACTACACCGAGGTTGTTGGTGCTTACGGGGTTGTCCTTGATGCTGTTGGCCTTGGTGAACTGGGCTTCGGCTTCGGCTAGTTTGTTCTGCAGCATGTAGACGTAACCCACGTTGTTGGCACCACGGTAGTCGTTGGCATGCACACGCTCGGTCTCTTTGTAGATGCGGAGCTGCTCGTTGAGGTCGTTGGTGAGGGTGGCGGCGAAGAGCAGTTCTTCCACATTGAGGCTATCGGGCATGGTGCGGCTCATTTCGGTGAGCTGGGCATCCGTTTTCCCGATGCGCTGGTAGTTCAACTTCACTTCGCTGCGACGCAGTTGTGGGAGGATCTGATCGGCGATCTCCTTGTAGGTAGCCGCCATGTTCTTGATCTCCTCTTCACGCTTGGTGAGGTCGGGGTACATTTCCAATACACGCAGCACGAGCTCCTTATCGGGCACGGTAGTGCTGGCCTGCATGGCTGTTTTGAAGCCGTTCCAATCTTCGCCGCGAGCGTTCAAGGTGTAGAAGGCATCGGCTTTGGCGCTGTCGTTCTTGGCGCGCACCAATTCACCCTTGGCCCAGGCTTTCGCGCTCTTGGCGCGGTCATCGGCGAGGTTCTCGTTCTTGCTGAGTTCGCCTTCGGGGCTGGCCCATGCATCGATGCTCACGTTCTTGGCAACGATGTTCGGGTTGGTCTTCATGGTCTTGACGAAGTCGGCCATGGCCTTGGTGTCGGAATCCTTCAACTCGGTAGGGCGCACGTTGCTGGCATTCACCAAGTAGTTCAGCGTAGCATCCTGGCTGTGGTCGGTGATGCGAACGAAGGCATCCTTGCCGAGCAGCACCTTGTCATCGCTCACCACGAGGTACGGGGTGGTGATGACACCATCGGCGATCTTCACCGGTGTGAATTCGAGCTGCTTCTTGCCCTCTTTGCCTTGTTTGCCCAGGATCTTCACCATGAGCTCGCTTTCGGTCATGGATGGGGTGAAGGCCACTTTGTGGGAATAGCTGAAGGCCTTGCCGGTCTCGTAAGGGATAACGGTATTGTTACCTACAGCGCCCTCACCCTGGAAATAGGCCGTTTTGTAAGGGGTTTCGCCACCGGTGTACACCAAGGTGGGTGTCAGTTCCACCTGGGCTTTCTTGTAGAAGTACTTGCCGGGGAAGTTGCCATTGATGTTCACGGCCACCGAGTCGCCTTGTACGATGAGCGGATTGGGATCCACCGTGTACTTGATGTTCTCCACATACTTGTTCATCTTGCCTATGCCGCCGCACCCCGCAAGGGCAATGAGGCTGACGGAGACGAGGGAGAGTCCCTGCAGGTGACGCTTTTCCATGAATTCGTGCTTGGTTCTTATTCTTAGGGTGCAAACTTAACCACCTGACCGTGCGGGTCGTTCTATTCGGTTGCAGCACTTGTTCACAGTGCTGGGTGTATCACAGGGTGTGGACGTGGTAGCCTTTGGGCACTTCGGCGGCCAATTTCCGCACCAGCTTTTCATAGATAGCGCCGTCGTTCAAGAGGTCGTGGACGCCAAGATCCACCACCAAGACGCGGTCGTCGGACAGCTTCTGCAGGTGGTCTAAGTAGCGTTCCTGCAACTTGGCCAAGTATTCGATGGGGATACTTTGTTCATAACTCCTGCCTCGTGATCGGATGCGTTCCTTGACCCGCGGCATGTCCAGATGGAGGTAGACGATCAGTTCCGGCCGGGGCAGATCGGTGTACATGATCTGGTAGAGGTCGCGGAAGAGCGCATACTCATCGTTCTGTAGGGTGACATTGGCGAAGACCACCGACTTACCGATGGAATAATCGGCCACGGTACAGGTGCTGAAGAGGTCCTGCTCGGTAACGCGCTTCAACTGGTGGTAGCGCTGTGCGAGGAAGGACAATTCCACCGAAAAGCCATACCGCTCGGGATCTTCGTAGAACCGTGGTAAGAACGGGTTGTCCTCGAACTCCTCCAGCACCAAGCGACCGTTCCAGCGTTCGGCCAAGCGCCGGGCCAGGGTGGTCTTGCCCGCCCCGATGAGCCCTTCCACCGCGATGTAGGAATGGAACGGCGCTTTCATGCCGGCACTGCGTTCAACAGGTGGAGAGCGGTGAGGTGCAAGACGGGGTGCTCCCAGCCGGGCAGTACATCGCAGAGCGGGCTAAGCGCGAATCTGCGCAAGGCCAGCCTCGGGTGTGGCACCTCCAGATCGGACGCAGCCACGACTTCATTTCCGACCAAAAGGATATCGATATCGATCACCCGCGAAGCCATGGAGCCGTCGGCCGGTCGCACGCGCCCCAGCTCCCGTTCTATCTCCAGGCAGGTGTAGAGGATGGATACCGCATCCATGGCTGTGTTCAACAGAAGTGCTCGGTTCAAGAAGAGCGTATCGGCCTTGAAGCCCCAGGGTTTGGTCCAATGATCTCTGCTGCGCGCCAGGACCGGCGCAATGCGCTCGCTCACCATCTGCTCTGCCCTGTCGCATTGCTTGATCGGATCGCCCAGATCGGCGCCCAACAGCACAACCACCTCGCGCTCGGCCATGCGGCAAAGCTATTCGTGCTGGCCTCTTATCCATGGCCAGCCCCGCTTATGTAACCGTAGCCACCGTGCTTCGCCGCATGGCCCTAGCTTCGCCGCCACAACGAATTCCCCCTCCCATGCGCCAGTTCCTCAAGTTCATGTTCGCCTCCATGCTCGGTACGCTGCTCGTCGGCTTCGTGCTGATCTTCCTCTTCTTCGGCATGCTGGTAGCCCTGGGTAGCACCTTCTCCACGGCCAACAAACCCACCACCGTGAAGGAGGGCAGCATCCTGCACCTGGAGCTGCACCAGATGATCGTGGACCGCGGCAGCAAAGACGATCTGATGTTCGACTTCGGCCCCTTCAAAGGCAGCACCGCCATCGGCCTGAACCAAGTGCTCTCCAGTCTGGAACACGCTGGAACGGATGAGAACATCAAAGGCATTCTTCTGGACCTTACCGGTCTGCAGGCTGGCCACGCTACAGTGAAGGAGATCCGCGACAAGTTGGTAGAGTTCAAGAAGGAAAGCGGCAAACCCGTCATCGCCTATAGCGACACCTATACGCAAGGTTCATACTACCTGGCCACCGCCGCCGACCAAGTCTACCTGCAACCCCGTGGCGATCTGCAATACCATGGTATGCGCAGTGAGTACATGTTCTACAAGGGCCTCTTCGAGAAGCTCGATATCGATGTGCAGTTCATCCGTGGAAGCAACAACAAGTTCAAGAGCTTCGGCGAAGTGTTCACCGAAGACCACATGAGCGATGCCAACCGTGAACAGAACCGCGCGATCCTGAACGGATTGTGGAATGAGGTGCAGACCGCTGTGGCCGAAGCCCGCGGTTTGGACAAAACGCACCTGAACACCATTGCCGACGACCTATTGGTGCGCAACGCCGACGATGCTCTGGAATTGGGCCTGGTGGATGGCTTGAAATACCGCGACGAGCTACTGGCCATCCTGCACGAACGCATGGAGATACCGGCTGACAAGGAGCTGAAACTGGTAAGCCTGAGCAAATACGCGCGGTCCTTCACCCCGGCGGATATGAAGCGCAGTGCTTCCAATGGCAAACTCGCGGTGATCTATGCAGAAGGCGACATCATGACGGGCGAGAGCAGCGAAGGCACCATCGGTGGCACGGACCTGAGCGCAGCCATTCGTGAAGCGCGCGAAGACAGCACGATCAAAGCCGTGGTGTTGCGGGTGAACAGCCCCGGTGGCAGCGGCCTGGCCAGCGATGTGATCTGGCGCGAGGTGGAATTGTGCAAGCAGGTGAAACCCGTGGTGGTGAGCATGGGCGATGTGGCCGCAAGCGGTGGCTACTACATCAGCGCACCGGCCAGCTACATCTTCGCCGAACGCAATACCATCAC
>JAEYWT010000273.1 GCA_023428865.1 Bacteroidota bacterium
GGATGGTGATACCCGCAGCCAGTGGCACGTGGTAGAAGTTGATGCTCTGCCAGTTGTTCATCGTTCCCGAAGCATCCTTGCGGTCTTCGAAGTTGAACACCCGATCCATCGAAGCGGTCAGTTCTGCATCATCCTTCCGGCTGTTCTTCACCAACGCGCTGAAAGCCTCGAGTTTGTTGCGCAGTTCTGTCGCCGACATGGGACCATCCTTGGGTTTGGCGGGTTCACCACCGATCATCAAGTTGGTCAACTCGTCGTGACTGTCCTTCTTGGTCACTTTGGCCAAGTCCACGATCCTGCCATCACCAAGCACCACGCTGTCCCTTGGCCAGCCTTCTGCTTTGATGATCGCTGCTGCCTTGATGGAGTCGATGTACGTGACGATCTCGGCACCAGCGGCCTTGATCTTCTTCGCCTCTTCCCATGCGGCACCGTATTTAGCTGCATTCTCACCGGCGAACTGTTCGAAGCTCTTGTATTGAGCGTTCATCTTGTCGTTCAGCGAGAGCTTGGTGTTCTCCAGACCGTTGTTCACGGTAATGAAGCTGTCGAGGATCTCCTTGGATACGTTCATCGCAAGGAGTGCCGTCAGCACCAAGTACATCATATTGATCATCGCCTGTCGCGGCGACTGTTTCCCACTAGCCATTTCGTTCCAACAGGTATTTCAGGTTCCTTGTTCCCGTTGTGGAATGGATCATCCGCGCACGGTCATGGCCGCGAGCATGTTGCCGTACACCGTGTTCAACTTGGCGAGGTTGTCGCTCAGTTCTGCGATGTTGTCTTTGTAGCGCTTGGTATCGTCCACCGAGTTGCGGAGGTTGGTGAGCATCGCTTCCATTCCCTCGAACATCTGGTTGGCGGCCTCGAGCTTCTCGCGGCTTCCGCGCAGCTGCATCTCGTACATCTCGTTGAGCGCAGAGAGGTTCTGGCTCATCTTCTGTAGGCTTTCGCCAGCATTGCGGCCGGCATCCACGTTGGCGGTGAGGCCCACAAGGCTTTCGCTGGCTTTCGCGTAGGTGTCGCTGAGGCTGCTCACTTTGGAGGAAGCATCCTTCAGGCTGCTGGCGTATTCGCTCGTAGCTGCAGCGGCACCGGTGATCTCGCCCATCTGTTTGGCCTGATCGCTCAGGGAGCGCATGCCATCACCCAAGCTGGCGATGAGTTCGGGTTCGATCTTGGCGCTCTCGAGCATATCATCCAACTGTTCGGTGATCGAGCGCTGGTCCTCCTTCTTGAAGTCCTCACCCTCGTGACGCTCACCGGTGGCGAGTTCGGGGTACACCAAGCTCCAATCTGGATCCTCGTGCGGGGGTTCGAACGCCGAGAAGAAGAAGATGATCGCCTCCGTACTGAGGCCAATGATGAGGAAAAAGCTTGCGAAAGGCCAGTGCTGGATCTTAAAGAGAGCTCCTACGATCACGACAGCTGCACCGATCCCGTACAGTTTTGCCATGAAGTTCTTCCACTTCTTGCTGCCAGGTTTCATCGTTCGTCCTTGCGTTTTTAGGTTCTTGCTGAGAGGTTCGTCTTCCTATTGAATGCGCCCGTTAGGTTCCGTAACGGACGTGTATTCCTTGTCTAGAGGTCTTCGGCATTCACCGCCTTGCCACGACCCAAGAAGGTCATCACCGAGCGGAAGCCGATGTATGCCTTGGTGGTGTCCTGGTATTCGTAGCTGCGGGTACCGGTCTGCATGTAGTAGCCGATGTCCTTCCACGAGCCACCACGGATCACCTTACGCTTGAGCGAAGGGGGATCGTTCATGAGCGCGTCGTAGCTGTACTCCGGGTTGAGATCGTGGTCGAAGTCGTACACGCTCTCGTCGAACGCCGTGCTGGTCCACTCGGCCACGTTACCGGCCATTTGGTACAAGCCGTAATCGTTGGGTGTGTAGCTATCCACGGGTACCGTGTGGAATCCACCATCATCCACATAGTTTCCGTGGAGCGGTTTGAAGTTGCCCAAGAAGCAACCTTGGCGGTTACGCACATAGGGACCACCCCAGGGGAAGGGAGCACCATCCAGACCGCCACGGGAAGCGTATTCCCATTCAGCCTCGGTGGGCAGACGGAAACGGTTGATGAAGGCGTCGCCGTTCTGGCTCAACCAAGAGTTCATCAACTGGGTGCGCCACACGTAGAAGGCATTGGCCTGCTGCCAGGTAACACCTACCACCGGATACTCATCATAAGCCGGATGCCAGAAGTAGTTCTCGGTCATCGGCTCGTTGAAGGAGTAAGTGAAATCATGCACCCAAACGAGGGTATCGGGATACACGTTGATGATCTCCTTGATGATGAACTTGGAACGATCGCTGTGCCCACGGATGGCATTGTTCTGCCCCTTCACGTTGGTGTAGCTAAGATCCAGGTCGCGGGCATTGTTCGCCTTACGGGCCGCCTCTTTCAGGTCGATCCAGTAGTATTCGAACATGAGCTTACGGGTATCGAGTTCCTTGCGACGATAGAACTGTTCGCTTTCGCTCAGGAACATGTCCGCGAGGGCTTCGCGCTCCTCATCGCCGTACCAATCGATGCGTTCGCGCCAGTTGATCACGGGTGGGTCGATCTCCTCACCGTATTCGTCCTCGGTCAAGACATGTTCTCCGATATCCTCGTCGCCCAGGATACGCTTGGCGATGGAATCGCGCACGTAGAACACGAACTGCCGATACTCGTTGTTGGTGATCTCGGTCTGGTCCATATAGAACGCTTGGACGGAGACCGTTTTGCTCTTGCTCACGGAGGCATAGGGCACATCCTGGTCGCTGGGTCCCATGACGAAGGAACCCATTCCGATGTAGTTCATCCCATAGGGATCCACATCATACCAACCAGGTCGGCCTTGGACGCCGATCAATTGCCCCTGGCCGCCACCGCCACAGCTAGCCAGCAAGACTATGGCGCAGAGATACACTATGGGACGTTCCATGTTCTTCCGTTTTTGCCGTTCCTTCTTCCTTGCAGGGACCCCATCTACGATCGTTCGGGTAAGCGAACAGACTGAAGACAAGGCTGAATACGGCAGTTTGGGTTACTGGGTTTCGGTCGCTTAGAGGAATCGTACGTTCTTGTAGATCTGCAAGTCCGGTTTCTTCTCCAACAATACGCAGTAGTTGAGCATGATCTCGTGCGTACCGCTGCTGTAGTTCTTCAGGCGTGAGGTGGTCACGTCGTAGCTGTATCCGATCTTGAGCATCGACTTGTCGTTCGGCTTCAATTGGTAGCCGATCATCGGTGCAATTGCGTCTTCCGTCCTGTAACCAACGCCTATCCAGACCTGGTTATTATAGAGGAAATTGGCGTTGAGGTCCACCTGGGTGGAGGTACCATCGCTCTTGATGAAGGTACTTGGCTGAAGCACGTACTTCTTATCGCCACCGATGGCCCAGTCGTAACCGGCCTGAACGAAGTAGTGCCGAACGCCCGTGATGCTCACATCATC
Source organism: Bacteroidota bacterium (assembly GCA_023428865.1). Classification (GTDB taxonomy): domain Bacteria; phylum Bacteroidota; class Bacteroidia; order Flavobacteriales_F; family PHOS-HE28; genus PHOS-HE28. The sequence goes on from JAEYWT010000273.1 coordinate 3,448, forward strand.
CAGTTCGGGTTCGGTGAGGTGGGTGGCGCTGAGGCCGATCCAGAAAGTAGGGCTGGTGTAGTATAGCCC
>JAEYWT010000028.1 GCA_023428865.1 Bacteroidota bacterium
GGCATTCACTCACCACTCGCTACTCAAGACTCGCCACTCTCCCGATCATGAAAGCCCTCCTCGCCGAACATCAGACCAGTGGGCGCACCGCGAAGGATTGGCCCAAGCCGACCTTGCCGGAGTATGCATTCATCGGTCGCAGTAACGTGGGCAAGAGCTCGCTGATCAACATGCTGTGCCACATCAACAAGCTGGCAAGGGTGAGCAACACACCGGGTCGCACCCGCAACGTGGAGCACTTCCGAGTGGAAGGCACACTGGCCAGCAAAGCACCATGGATGCTCGCCGATCTGCCCGGCTACGGCTTCGCGAAAGCGAGCAAGACCGAACGCGCCGTGTGGGAGAAGATGATCCAGACCTACTTGAAGGAACGCGAAAGCCTACAGAACGTGTTCCTCTTGATCGACTCGCGCTTGGAGCCGCAGCAGAACGACCTGGATATGGTGCAATGGTTGGGCGAGAACGGCATCCCCTTCTGCATCGTCTTCACCAAAAGCGATAAGCTGAAAGCGCCAAAAGTGGATAGCAACGTGGCGGTCTTCAAGCGAAAGTTGAAAGAGACCTGGGACGAACTGCCAACCATGTTCATCACCAGCTCGGAAACTTCCAAAGGGCGGGATGAATTGCTGCTCTTCATTGAAGAAGTGAATGAGGGGTGGAGGGGGTAGTTGTCAGTTCGCAGTTGTTCGGCTCCTTGGTGGGAAGGCACCGCAGTCAAGCACACCAAGGAGCGTCCATCCAGTTTGCGAACTGACAACTACTTCTTCAACTCGGGCAACATGTGCTCGGCGAAATAGGCTCCGAAGTCGCGCATTTGGGCGGCCATCTTGCCTTCACCGGTAGCGCGCTCGAAGGTATCGGCCAACGTCAGGATGTTCTGGTGGAAGAACGCCTTCATCTCCTCCACGGTCATCTCCTTCGTCCAGAGATCGATACGGAGGGTGTTCTTCTCCTTCTCATCCCACAGGGAAAGCAGCACGGCCTTGCTACTGCTCTTGGAGCCATTGTCTTCCGCTTCCCAATCGATGCGTTCGGGAACGTGGTTGTCATCAAGGTGAACGGAGAGGCGGATCTCGGAGGTCTTCATCACGTTTGTATGCCAAGGATGGGGTCTCGCCTGCCCCTCGCTTGATGCTTGGGACTTGAGACTTGGGTCTTGAGTCTTATCTCGGTTTGTAGGTCTTCAGGATCACACGCGGATCTTCGAGCGCGAGCAATTGTGGGATCGAAAGATCGGGGTTGTCCTTCATATAGGCTTGCACCATCCGGTAGCCCACCCATTCGCCCAAGTGGCCTGGGCTTTCGCGTGGGAGTCCGTTGGTGAAGGGGCCATCGTTCATCCACCGTCCGATCTCGTCCAACTTCTTACTGTACAGTTGATCCTTGGATACAAGGTCCTTCCAGATGTTGTACTCATTGGCTTCGCACCAGGCGAGTTGCTCCTTACTGAAGGCGAACTTCAACGCGGGGTCCATGTCGGGCAGCAGCACATCCAGCAGGTACATCACTTTGCCGGTCTCCACCAGATTGGTCAGCAGGTCGGCACCGCGGATGTCCTTGGTATAATGCACCAGCAGCCAGCCCTTCACCGCACTGGGCACCAGCATGGGTGGCAGCATACGATCCTTCACATACTGCGGGAAGGATTCCGGGGCCAGGTATCCGATCACCGGATGATCTTTGCCAATGAACCATTCTACACCCACCCCGAGCACACTGTCCGTTGGGAAGATGCCGTAGTTGAACCCCGAGTTGAAGGCCACGATGCGTGGCGTGAGGCTGTCGGGAAAGAGCACCTTCAACCGTTTGAAGGCCGCCTCGAATTGCTGGCGTTGGGGTTCCAGATCACCCAACACACTGTCGGCGGCACGTTGCACGCTCACCCAATCGGGGTCGGTGGCGAATCGGTGCAGCACCACGGCCAGCCGCGGATCCTCCAGCGGGGCACCTTGAAGGATGTCTTCGATATAAGTCCGGTAGAACTCGCCGTAAGTGGCATAGGCTTTCAAGCTACGGACCCGTGCGCTATCGCCCTGGGCGAACATCTCGCGGTCCAGCCTACCGATCTCCACGGTGAGCGGCACATCCTCGATAGGCAGCTCGGTGTGACCTCCTCCCCCGCATGCCGTCCAAAGGATGGCGACCGCAAGCATGGCGGCCCATGATCTGTAACTGTTCAAGGCGATTACCTTTGACCGTTCGTTAACGAGCCACAAACCTATGAAGACCATATTGTTCCGCCTCGGCGGAAAGATCCTCCCGATCCTGGCCGCCACCGCCATGGCCGCGCCCAACCTGAGCGCACAAGATGATGCTGGGGTTCGCCTGGGTATCAAGGTTGCACCGAACATGTCGTGGATCAAGGCCGATACCAAAGGCTTTGATGGCGACGGGAGCAAGATCGGCTTCACCTTCGGCTTGGTGACCGAGTTCCCCATCGGCAGCAGTGGAAACTACCGTTTCGGCACGGGCTTGTTCCTGAACTACGCTGGCGGCAATTACGTGCAGACCGTAACCTACCCGGATGCCAACTTGCAGATCGTCTCCAAAGACCTTTCCAGCAAGACGAAGTTGCAATACATCGAGCTGCCGCTAACCGTCAAGCTCATGACGAACGAGATCGGATATTCCCGCTATTACGGTCGCTTGGGGTTCGGCGCTGGTTACAACCTCAGTGCCAAAGCTGACTTTGAGTCACTCGCGGCGGGTAGTAATGGCGTTATCGGCGTTGCCAACTTCACCGATGAGGACATCAAGAGCAACATCCAACCCTTCCGTGTCGGATTGATCGTTGGCGGTGGCATGGAGTACAATTTCAGCGGCAGCACCACGTTACAGGTCGGCATCAACTACCACAACGGCTTCACCAATCTGCTGAAGGATGTGAAGGTGGGCGACAAGAAAGCCAAGCTTCTTCAGAATTACCTGGAATTGGACCTAGCCGTCTTCTTCTAGCATTTCCCACTCACCTTGCGAACCCCGTTCACCCTGCGTGATCGGGGTTCGTTTCTTTTGTACCGATGAAGACACAACAGGTCGTTGACCATATTACCGGCTGGCTGAAGGAATACTGCGAACGCAACCGACAGAAGGGCTTCGTGGTGGGTGTTAGTGGTGGGATCGACAGTGCGGTCACCAGCGCACTTTGTGCTCGCACCGGCCTGCACACCTTGTGTGTGGAGTTGCCCATACACCAAGCGGCCAGCCAGGTAAGCCGTGCGTTGGAACATGTGGCACGCCTGCAAGTGGCGCATGCGAACGTGATACTGGAACGCATCGACCTTACTCCCGCCTTCGACACGCTGGAGCGCGCCCTTCCCGATAGCGCGAACGAAGCCGCACACCAGCTTGCCCTGGCGAACACACGCGCACGCCTGCGCATGACCACCCTGTACTACCTGGCCGGTATCCATGGTTACTTGGTGGCGGGCACAGGCAACAAGGTGGAAGACTTCGGCGTGGGCTTCTTCACCAAATATGGTGATGGCGGTGTGGACCTCTCGCCCATCGCGGACCTCACGAAGACCGAAGTGTATGCGGTAGCCAAGGAGTTGGGCATCGTGCAAAGCATCATGCAGGCGGCACCCACCGACGGACTCTTCGGCGACAGCCGTACCGATGAGGACCAGATCGGCGCGAGCTACCCCGAACTGGAATGGGCCATGGATCTGCGTGATCGAAAAGTGGATGTCTCGGTCCTGGACCTCACCGAACGCCAGCGCGAAGTCCTAGCGATCTTCGATCGTCGCCACGCTGCCAACCGGCACAAGATGGACCCGATACCGGTGTGCGTGATACCGGAGGAAATGAAAGCTTGATCCGATTCAGCGGATCACATCCTCCAGCAAACGCTCCAAGGTGCTTTCGCCGAAGAAGATGTTCATGCCCACCATCACGTTCACGCCGGCATCGATCGGGTAGCGTTGTAGGTCGTTGTTCGCATCGGGAATGCGGAGTGCATGCACCGGCAAGCCCGCCACCTCGGCACGCAGTTGCAAGGTCTTGGACAACTTGTGTCGCACGTTGATGAACCCGCGAAAGGCCGTGTAGGTGAGATTGGCCCGGTCCACACCACGCTCGAAGCCACTGCGGAAACCATCCACGCCGACACCACCAAGGAATCGTGTGTTCTTGCCTGCTTTGTAACCGACGCCGAGTTGCAACGGCAGTATGTACTGGAAACTCCAACGATCACCGATCGGCTCGTTGCCACCCACGAAAGGCACCGGCAGGTTCAAGCCATCGCTCACGGTGAGGGCCACGCCATAGAACAACTGTCGGCGCAGTCCTTTCACTTGCATCTTTCCGATGATGCCATTGAAGCGCGGCACAGCACGGTCCAAGGTTGTCGCTTCTTCGCTCACGTTCGCGTTCACGCTCCAGAACAGGATGCGGTACTTTTTCGTGAGGCTGATACCCAACGCACCGATGGAACCCGAATGCAAGGTGCGCACATCATCTCCGATGCGCAGTTCGCGACCGCTGTAACGCACGTTGGCCATCACTTGCGAAGCCCGCACGCGCACGCTGTTCTTCAACACGCTCACCGGATCGAGGTCGAACAAGTTCAGCTCTACCCCGGCCGTCCACTTCTTCCAAAGCGGGATGGTGAACACACCCGTTGCATTTCGATCTTCGAAGCTACCGGGCTGTTCACTGAAGGCCACACCGGGTGTGTAGCGCGCATCCAACCGCAGACGTGGCCGAAAGAGCTGATCGAACTGTTCCAGGTCGAACGTTTGGGCATGCGCGGCAGTGGCCACCACATACAGGATCGAAACCGCCAGCAGAAATCGTGTTGAACGCATGTTGGAGAGCGGAAAGCCCCGCGCAAAGGTCGAACTTGTGACGGCGGAAAAGGCAAAGGGTCACCTTTGCGTTCTTCGCGCATCAAGGGTAAAGACGGATCCCGATGAGCGACCAGGAGATCATCAGCCAACTGCGAACAAGGCAACAGCACAAGGCCCTCGTAAAGCTCTATGCGCACCTGCCCAAGGTGGAGCGTACGGTGCGGAACCACGGCGGCACGCGTGCCGATGCCAAGGACCTGTTCCAGGACGCGCTGATCATCCTGCTTGGCAAGGTGAAGAGTGAAGGCTTCACGCTCACCTGTTCCATCGGCACCTACCTGTTCGCCATCTGCCGCAACCGCTGGCAGGAGGAACTGCGCAGAAGGGGACGCTTCACGCAGGAGCTGGAGGCCGCGCCCGATGAGCCTGCCGACCTGGGTGCCATGCTCGCGGAAGAGCAGCACTTCGGCCTTGCCGAACGCGCGTTGCAAGCCTTGGGCGACAAGTGCCTGGAACTTCTCAAGCGCTTCTAACTGCTGAAGGAACCGCTGCTCAGCATCGCCAAGTCCATCGGACTGGCGGGCGAGGGTGCGGCCAAGACGCGGAAGTACAAGTGCCTGGAGGAGGCCCGCAAGCGCTTCCGCTCGTTGCTCGCACTGGGACCCGTCGCCAACATCCAACACCCTTGAGCGATGCGCGACGAACTGAACCTGATGGAACTGGTGGACCGCTACCTGAGCGGCGAACTGAACGCGACCGAACGCACCGCCTTCGAAGAGCGGATACGCACCAATGCCGAACTACGCGAACTCGTGGAGGACCAACGCGCCCTGCACGGTGGCCTGCAACGCCTCGCGCTGCGGCCCGCTGTGAACAAGGCCTACCGGAGCTACAAGTGGGGCAAGTGGTTGCCCGGAATAGGCGGTGCGGCGGTGATCGCCATCCTCGCGGTGGGTGGGTGGATGCTCGCGAAGGAAGGCGGGTTGATGCATGGATCCACAGAATCGGCTGATAGGACCGAACAGCAGCAACTCGCGGTGCTACCGGATACCGCAGGCACAGTACTGCCGGCGTTGGTGATGGTGATCGACCCGACGCAAGACACCACGCTGATCACACCGAACGGCCTGGTACTGGATATTCCCAAAGGTGCTTTCGTGGACGGTGATGGTCGCACGATCACCACACCCGTGCGGGTCACCATGCAGGAGGCGATAAACGGTGTGGACTTCATGAAGGCGGGGCTCAGTACCATGAGTGGCGATACATTGCTGGAGACCGGCGGCATGTTCTACATCGATGCACAGGTGGATGGCAAGCGTGTGGGCATAGACCCGGCAAAACCGCTGACGGTGATGGTGCCCGCCGACAACGCCGACCCCCCGTATGATGCTCTACCAAGGTGTGATGGATGGGAATGGCATCGTGGATTGGCGCGACCCGAAACCGCTGCCACGCACCTTGGTGCCGGTGGACATCACCACGCTGGACTTCTACCCGCCGGGGTATTTGGACAAACTGGCGGAGATGGGGATGGATGCGGGTGATAAGGGGTATACGGATAGTTTGTACTGGTCGTTCAGTGGTGCCCGACCACAGGTTGCCATCAGTGATACAGCACGCACGGTCATAATCATGGAACAACTGGATACCATCACGGACTATACTCCCTATCACCTCATCGCTGCCGTAAGTGCGTACATCGACCCCGCCAAGGTCCAAGCCATCTGGAACGAACGCTTCAATGGCACCAACCTCGCCACGCGGGAGTTCGAGGAGCGCATGCGGGAAATCCATCGCACTTGCGACAACCAAGTCCTGGACCTCTACGCGAATTACCTGGACAAGAACCTGAGCCAACTGGATTCGATGGCCGTGCGCATGGGGCATGGTGCTTTCGCCACCTTCGCGTTGCGGAACGATGGGCGGGTGCAATTGCCGGAGCATGCGGCGGAACGGCTGCGGACGGTGTACACCGAATGGAGCCAACAGTATGCGGAGGCGGCACGCAAGACCCAAGAGGAATTCTACCGCAAAGAAGCCGAAGCGGACCAAGAGGCGAGCAAGCGCCAAGTGGACCGCCAGATGAAGGATATCCAGCAGGATAGCGAACGTTTCACGCGGGAGTTCACGGCCAACCTACGTTCAGTGTATGATCAACTCGGCTATCCATGGACACCGGCTCCGCCGCCTCGTGCAGCATTCGTTGTCCCAGTGAGAGCTCCTGGCTGGTGGAATGTGGACAAAGCCGTGCTGGCCTCCACCACCACCCGGACCTCGATGGCATACACCGATGACAAGACCGGTAAAACAGCCACACTCACCTACACCCCGATCACCATCGAAGTAGCGGACAAAGAAAGCTTCGAAGCACTGCGTGTATACCTCATTCCGAAGGAGCTGAATAGCTACCAGCGCGTGGTGGAAAAGGACGGCACCTTCACCGAGAGCCTGAACAGTTTGTTCGAGTACGACCTGGTCTGTATGGGCCGCAAGAACGGGCAGCAGTTTGCCGCATTACGTCAGCGCATCAACGGAGAAGCGCGCGTTTCGATCAGCATGCAAACCACCAGCGATGAGGAGTTGCAGCGTATGGTGCTGACACCGCAGGTGACCATGTCCTTGGTAAATGACCTTGTGGAACAGGCGCGACACTTGGAATGGCTGGAGCGGGAAGCGAAGCGGGTAGAAGCGAAGGCGAAGCGGGAAGAGTTGAGGAGCGCGCTGATGCCGGTGGTGTTTCCGTGTTGGGGGTAGGGAGTGCCCGCAGAAGGCGAGGCAGCACCAGCCAACTAACCTCTCATCTTCTTCGGATCCTGCCTGCTACCGAAGAAGTCGGTCACATAAAGTACTTCAGGGCCTAGCCGGTAGATCACTTTCACGTCCCCTACGATCCACCGACGGTGGTCCTTTCCGACCGCGCTCAAGTACTCCTCGACGTGCCCTGCTTTAGGGTGGTCCAACAACCACAACACTGTCTCCCACAATTCGTCCACACGGGCATCGATGGTAACATCTGTCAATTGGTCGGACCAGAACAAGGTCAGCGCGTCCAGGCTGGACCATGCAGAGTCGGTCACTTCGAGCCTCATGCCCGCTTTGCCCGCTGTGCTCTTCTAGGCACCTCACGGCGCTTCGCGATGCTCGCCTTCAACTTGCGCTTGGCCTCATCCAAGCTCATGGTCCTGCCATGGGCAATGTCCTCCTCCGACCGTATCGCACCTTCCATCATCCGCCTTTGCATCCGCGCCTCCTTCGTATCATCACGCAAGAGGATCTCAATAGCACGCAATACGTTGGTATCACTCTCCTTGTCGAGCTTCTTCTTCAACTTGGTGATGAGGGCGGCTGTGGTCATAGCCCGTGCTTCTTCCCCAAAGATACAGTCTCGATCAACCGATCGTCCACGTCCTCCCCCCGCTCAACAACGCATCCAGATCGCCCACGCCCCTCTTGGCGGTGGCTTCTTCCACCTGTGCGTTGATGCGACTTTCCACGGTGCTGCGCTCGGCGATGTAGAACACTCCGAAGGGACGCGGCATCGCTCCTTCGTGCCCTTGGTCATCGAAGAGGCGCACCAGGATGCTGGCCTTGAAGCTGTCGCGTTCGTCGTGGATCCACAGGTCCTCCAGTGAAGCGGTTCCATCGGTGAGGTCCACGATCACTGGCGTCATGCCATCGAGCTTGATGCCTTTGGTGCCATTGGCGAAGGCCAGCGGCTTGCCGTGCTCAACGAAGAGCGTGTGGAAGGGCTTGGTGGCTTTCTCCGTAAAGACCTCGAAGGCACCATCATTGAAGACGTTGCAGTTCTGGTAGATCTCGATGAGGCTGGTGCCTCGGTGGGCATCGGCCTTCACCAGCACCTCGCGCAGTTGCTTGGGATCGCGGTCCATGGCGCGGGCGATGAAGGTGGCATCGGCCCCCTTGCACAACGCGAGCGGGTTGAACGGATGGTCCACGCTGCCCAAGGGCGTGCTCTTGGTCACCGCACCTTCGGGCGAGGTGGGCGAGTACTGCCCCTTTGTGAGCCCGTAGATCTCGTTGTTGAAGAGCAGCACGTTCACATCCACGTTGCGGCGCAGCAGGTGGATGAGGTGGTTGCCACCGATGCTGAGCGAGTCGCCATCACCGGTGATCATCCACACGCTGAGATCGGGACGTACGGCGCGCAATCCGCTGAGGATGGCGGGCGCACGGCCGTGGATGCTGTGCATGCCATAGGTATCCAGGTAGTACGGAAAGCGCGAGCTGCAGCCGATGCCGCTGATGAACACGATCTCCTCCTTGGGCTTGCCTTGTTCCTTCAGCACGGTCTCCACCTGTTTCAGGATGGAGTAGTCGCCACAACCGGGACACCAGCGCACCTCCTGGTCACTGGCGTAGTTCACCTTGGCGGGTGGGGCACTGCCGTTCACGACTTCGTTGGCGGTGGTCATTGCTTCAGGTATTCATTGGCGGCGGCCTTGATCTCCGCAGCGGTGAAAGGCATGCCCTGGATCTTGTTCAACCCTTTCGCATCCACGAGGAACTCGGCACGGATCAACTGGCGCAGCTGACCACTGTTCATCTCGGGGATCAGCACACGCTTGTAACGGGAGAGGATCGCACCGAGCTCCTTGCGGAAGGGGAAGAGGTAACGCAAATGGAGGTGGCCTACGGTATGTCCTTCCGCTGCCATTTCGTTCACGGCTGTGCGGATGGCGCCATACGTGCTGCCCCAGCCGAGGATCAGCAGGTCGCCACTGTCCACGCCATTGCTGATGTCCAGCGGCGGTACGTTCTCCACCACCTTACGCACCTTCTCGGCCCGCAAGCGCACCATCTTCTCGTGGTTCAGCGGATCGTAGCTGATGTTGCCCGTGCCGTCCTCCTTCTCGATACCACCGATGCGGTGCTGTAGTCCGGCCATACCGGGAACGGCCCAAGGGCGCACGCCCTTTTCGTCGCGCAGGTAAGGGAGGAACTTTTCCATGTCACCTGCCACTTTCGGCGTTGCGAACGGAGGTGTGATCGGCTTCAGGTCCTTCGCTTTGGGGAATTGCCAGGGCTCCGCTCCGTTCGCGATGTAACCATCCGTGAGCAGGATCACGGGTGTCATGTGCTCCACGGCGATGCGCACCGCCTCGTAGGCCATCTCGAAACAATCCGTGGGTGTGCTGGCCGCGAGCACCGGAATGGGCGCTTCGCCATTGCGGCCGTGTACCGCTTGGAAAAGATCGGCCTGTTCGGTCTTGGTGGGTAGGCCAGTGCTCGGGCCACCACGTTGCACGTTCACGATCACCAGCGGGATCTCCAGCATGAAGGCCAAGCCCATGGCCTCCCCTTTCAACGCGATACCCGGACCACTGCTGGCCGTAATGCCGAGCGCACCACCATAACTCGCACCGATGGCCGAGCAGATCGCCGCGATCTCATCCTCCGCTTGGAAGGTCTTCACCCCGAAATTCTTGTGGCGCGCCAGTTCATGTAGGATGTCACTGGCGGGTGTAATCGGGTAGCTCCCGTAGAAGAGATCCAGCCCGGCCTTCTGCGCACCAGCGATCAAACCCAGCGCCGTGCCTTGGTTCCCGGTGATGCTGCGGTACGTGCCCTTGGGCATGGGCGCAGGCTTCACCTCAAAGCGCGTTGTGAAGGTCTCGCTGGTATCGCCGTAGTTGTAGCCCGCGAGCAGGGCTTTCTTGTTCGCCTCCAGCAGCTCGGGCTTCTTGCTGAATTTGCCTTCGAGGAACTTTTCGCTGTTCTCCAGGCTGCGGCTGTACATCCAGTTCACGAAGCCCAGCACGAACATGTTCTTGCAGCGGTCCTTCTCCTTCATGCCCAGCGTCATGCCTTCGAGGGCATTGCGGGTCATCTTGGTCACGTCCACGGAATGCACCGTGTAGTTGGCCAAGGAGCCGTCGGTCAGTGGATCTTGTTGGTCGATGTAGCCCGCGAGGCGCAGGTTCTTGCTATCGAAGCCGTCGCTGTTGGCGATGATGGTACCACCCTTCTTCAGCTTGCCCAAGTTGGCGCGCAGGGCAGCGGCGTTCATCACCACGAGCACATCGCATTGGTCGCCAGCGGTGAAAAGTTCCACGCTACCGAAGTGCAACTGATAGCCGCTTACACCAGCGAGCGTCCCTTGTGGCGCACGGATCTCGGCGGGGAAGTTGGGGAAGGTGCTGACGTCGTTGCCGAACAGCGCATTGGTGTCGGTGAACTGGCTGCCAGTAAGCTGGATGCCGTCGCCGCTGTCACCAGCGAAAAGGATGACCACGTTACGCCGCTCTTCGACGATCTTGGTCCGGGTGGGAGTTTCCATGGGGGAAATGCGCGTCAAAGGTACGGGTGCGCGAGGTGGTGGACGTGATGGTGGTCACGCTTGGCGATATGAACAGGTGAACCCGTTCAATGTTCTAAGG
>JAEYWT010000059.1 GCA_023428865.1 Bacteroidota bacterium
AACCAGATTGATAGTGCCCTGGTGGCGCTGGGGCGCAGCGCTGCCCACGAAGCCGGACTACACGTTGAAGAAGCCTTACACCCCTTCAAATGGGGCGAAGACTTCGGCCTCTTCACCGCCGAATATCCCGGATGTATGGTCGGCCTTGGCGCTGGTGAGGACATGCCTGCTTTGCACAATCCCGATTATGACTTCCCCGATGAGTTGATCGCGCATGGTGCTGCCTTGTTCAACCAATTGGCACGCGTGGATTGATGTTCGAACCATCCTTCATACAACTTGATCGAACCGCATATACGACCAACCTGGCTTTCGTGCGCAAGGCTTTGGGCGATGCAAGGCTGTGCAGTGTGGTGAAAGGCAACGCATACGGCCATGGCATAAAACCCTTTGTACACATGGCGATGGAGGCCGGTGTGGACTACTTCGCTGTGTACAGTGCGGATGAGGCCTACACGCTCGTATCCTCCTTGGAGCGACCGGTGGATGTCTTCATCATGGGCATGGTGGAGGGAGAAGGGCTGGAGTGGGCCGTTGAGCACGGTGTGGAATGCTGCATCCTTGACCAGCAGCGTTTGAACGACGCTATTCGGATCGCTGCGCGAACAGGGCAGAAAGCACGTTTGCACATCGAAGTGGAGACCGGTATGCACCGCACTGGCTTCAAACTAGAACATCTTTCTCCTGTGATCGAAGCGCTTCAGCGGAATACGGCACACATCGATCCGATCGGTCTGTTCACTCATTTCGCTGGCGCGGAGAGTATGGCCAACCATGCACGGATCGTGCAGCAAGCTGATCTGTTCGAACGTGCTCGCGAACGTTTCACCGCTGCCGGCCTGCACATGTGTACCTACCACCAGGCCTGTTCTGCAGCGGTGCTCAACTATCCCGGTACCATTGGCCAAATGGCCCGTGTGGGCATCATGCAATACGGCTTCTGGCCCAATCCGGAAACGTGGTTCCGTTTCAGTGCTGCCAACAAAGGTGTCCAAGACCCACTGCGCCGGGTTATCTCCTGGAACAGCGCTGTGATGGCCATTACCGATGTGAAGGCCGGAGGTCTCATTGGCTATGGGACCAGCTGTGAAGCACCGCACCCGATGCGTGTGGCCGTGGTGCCGGTCGGTTACGCCCACGGCTTCGATCGTGGACTCAGCAACTTCGGCAAGGTGCTGATCCGAGGCCAACAAGCGCGCGTAACCGGCATCGTAAACATGAACGCCATCAGTGTGGACATCACCGACATCGAAGGTGTGGTGAAAGGGGATCCCGTGGTACTGATCGGCGAGCAGGATGGACAGCGCATCACCGTGGCCTCCTTCAGTGAAATGAGCGAGCAGCTCAACTACGAAATGCTCACTCGATTACCGCGCGATATTCCTCGTACCATCATCAATTGAACCACCATGGCCTACTTGACCCTCTCCCGTGAAAAGTTGCGCAAGAACCATGAGCGTTTGCATGCATGGTTCGAAGATCGCGGCATCGCTTGGGGTGTCGTGACCAAGTTGCTGTGTGGCGAGCGACGCTACCTACAGGAACTCGTGGACCTGGGCGTCACCGAGATGCACGATACACGGATCAGTAATCTCAAGGCCATCAAGGCGATCGCGCCGCAGGTGCAAACGGTGTACATCAAACCGCCCGCGAAACGCAGCATCGCCAACGTGGTGCGCTACGCGGATGTGAGCTTCAATACCGACCTCTTCACCATCAAGGCCCTCAGCGACGAAGCGGTGAAGCAAGGTCGTATACACAAGGTGATCATCATGGTGGAGATGGGTGATCTGCGCGAAGGGGTGATGGGCGATCACCTCACCGATTTCTACGCGCATGTCTTCCAGCTTCCCGGTATCGAGATCATCGGCATCGGTACCAACCTCAACTGCCTCAATGGGATCATGCCTTCCGCCGACAAGCTGGTGCAACTAAGCCTCTATAAACAACTCATCGAAGTGCGCTTTGACCGTGTGATCCCGTGGGTCTCGGGTGGCACCACCGTTACCGTGCCGCTCCTGCTCAACAAGGAACTTCCCAAGGGAGTCAACCATTTCCGCATCGGGGAGGCCCTCTTCTTCGGAGCGGACCTCTTCACTGGCGGTGTGCTTCCAGGCATGGAGGCCAATGTCTTCAACCTGTTTGCTGAGGTGATCGAACTCTACGAGAAACCCGTGGTGCCAACTGGGGTGCAAAAGGAGAATCCCTCGGGTATCGTGCATGAGTTCGACGATCATGATCGTGGCCGCAGCACCTACCGGGCGATCCTTGATATCGGTCTGTTGGACGTGCAACCCAACTTCCTGATCCCGGAAGACGATCAGGTACACATCATCGAAGCCAGCAGCGATATGCTCGTGGTTGACCTTGGTGCGAGCGCACAGAGCTACAAGGTCGGTGACGTCATGTCCTTCAAGCTGAAATACATGGGCGCTTTGGGCGTGATGAATTCACGCTACATCGATAAGGTGGTGGTATAAGCTCAATCCACCAACGCGAAACGGAACGTGAACGACCGCTCACGGGCATGGAGCAGGTCCGGGTTCCCACGGTATTCCTTACGCATCATTTCCTGCTTGGCAAGATCCAGAATGCTGTCCAGCCAGGGCATGCCGCTCGTTCCTCCAGGGGCATTGGCGAAGATCAACTTACCCAACTTGCGACCGCCGAGGGTGGCTACCGTGCGGGCTTGATCTTCGGCCCGTTTGAACAAACGTTGCATCAACTCCACCTCCGTGCCGGTGGTGGGTTCATATTCCCAACGGCTTACGTGGCCGTCCCCTTTGCCCTCGTTGCGCAGGAAGGTCACCAGCCGTTTCAATTCGGCTTCGTTCGCTACATCGATATCCACGCTTGCGGCCTCGGCTTCATCGTCGTACGAACTAATGGTGTAATCCTCGTATCCGCTTCCATCGCTCAACTTGAAGCCCGCTTTTGCCAGCTGCACCTTCAGCTTTTCCGCTTTCTCCTCCGATTCCTTTCTGATCTTCTTCTGCACCTTTTCCCAATCATCACTACCATCGTAGGTGGCGTCGGAATACATCTCCGCCGTTTGTGGGGTGTACGAGTATGAGATGCGTTTCACCTTGGAGGATAGTGTGTCCGTTACGGTGAGCTCGATGTAGTTCTCGGTGAGGGTCTGTGCCGAAAGCACATTGATCAACAGTGCGGCACCAAGTACAAGGGCGGGGCGGAGGATGTTCTGCATGGGTAGGGATCGCGAAGTTCGGTAAAGTGTTGACGATGATCATTGCCCAGCGCAACGCATATAGCTGGCAACGGACGTATGGGTTCCTGCACGGATCATCCTCACCGCTTCACCAGGCGCACCACATTCTCCACATGGTAGGTATGCGGGAACATGTCTATGGGCTGCACGAAGTCGATCCGGTACTGCTCGTTGAGGATGGCGAGGTCGCGGGCCTGCGTGGCTGGGTTGCAGCTCACGTAGACGATGCGCGGCGGGGCCAATTCCAGCAGGTGGCGCACCACAGGTTCGTCCATGCCAGCACGTGGTGGGTCGGTCACCACCACATCGGGCTTGCCGTGCTTGGCAACGAAAGCGGCATCGAGTACTTTCTTCATATCACCCGAAGCGAAGCTCACGTTGGTGATGCTGTTGAAGTCGGCGTTCACACGCGCATCAGCCACGCTCTCCGGTACGAGCTCCACACCCGCCACGTGCTTCGCGGCAGCAGCGAGGTAAAGCGTGATGCTGCCCGCTCCGCAGTACAGATCATACACGTTCTCGGCACCGGTAAGGCCCGCAAGGTCGCGCGTTAAGCGGTACATGGCGATGGTCTGCTCCGGGTTGGTCTGGAAGAAGGTCTTCGGACCGATCCTGAAACGAAGCGGTTTTCCACCCGGACCTTCAGGAAGCTCTTCGATCATATGATCCCGACCCTGGAACACATGGATGTCCAGGTCGAAGATGGTGTCGTTCTTCTTCGTGTTCACCGTCCACAATACGCTGGTGAGCTGTGGGAAGGCCAGCACCAGTTCGCTCAGGATGCGTTCACGCGCTTCCACATCTTCGTGACCCACGGATAGCAGCACCATGCACTCGCCCGTGGTCGTGGTGCGGATCAGAAGGGTGCGCAGGAAGCCCACATGCGCGCGTTGGTCGTAGAAGCTCAAGCCATGCACCCGTGCATGTGCCCGGAAGAAGTTGCGGATGGCATCGCTCGGTGCGGGTTGTAGATGGCATTCGCTGATGTCCAACACCCTGTCGAAGCGCATGGGGATGTGGAAGCCGAGCGCGTTCTTGTCCTCGCCGCGGTGATCGTTCTCCATCTCATCCTTCGTAAACCAACGCGCATTGCAGAACGAATACTCCAGCTTGTTCCGGTAGTGTGTCAGGCTGGGCGAGGCCATGATCGGGGTGACCGTGGGCAACTCCAAGCCACCCAGCCGCTCCAGGTTGTCGATCACCTGCTGCTGCTTGTACTCAAGCTGTTTAGGGTAGGAGAGGTCCTGCCACTTGCAGCCGCCACACGTTCCGAAGTGCTTGCAGAACGGCGCGATCCTATCCGGCGATGGCGATACGATCCGTGTGGTGATCGCCTCGGCGTAGTTGCTCTTCTTCTTCGTTACGCGCACATCCACCACATCGCCTGGCACGGCGCCGGTAACGAATACCACCATGCCGTCCTGCTTGGCGATGGCCTTGCCTTGGGCGCCCGCGGTGGTCACGGCGAGGTTCTCGATGTAGAGCGGCTCTTTGTACTTGGTGCGGCGCATGGGTCGGTTGGAACGGCATACCACGCGGGAGGCGCGGCCGATAGGGCGGCGAAGATACCCTACTTTTGCGGCCCCATCAGGCAGGCAAGCCACGTCCATCAAGCCATGCAAGAGACCCGCATCAACAGCAAGACCCAACGCGCCATCGCCCTTGAAGACAGGTACGGCGCCCACAACTACCACCCCTTACCGGTAGTACTGGATCGTGGCCAAGGCGTGTTCGTGTGGGATGTGGAAGGCAAGCGCTACTACGACTTCCTTAGCGCCTATAGCGCCGTGAACCAAGGCCACTGCCACCCGCGCCTGGTGAAGGCCATGCAAGAGCAGGCCGCCGAGATCACGCTCACATCGCGAGCATTCTACAACAGCAAGCTGGGCAGCTACGCCGAGTACGTGTGCAAGACCTTCGGTTACGAGAAGATGCTACCCATGAACACCGGTGCCGAGGCCGTGGAGACTGCGATCAAAATGGCGCGGCGCTGGGGCTACGAGAAGAAGGGCATCGCCAAGGGCCAGGCGAAGATCATCGTATGCGAAGGCAATTTCCACGGGCGCACCATCACCATCATCAGCGCCAGCACCGATCCGGACAGCAATACCAACTTCGGTCCCTACACGCCCGGTTTCATTACCATTCCGTACAACGATATCCCTGCGCTAGAGAAAGAACTCGAGGATCCCAACGTGTGCGCCTTCCTCGTAGAGCCCATCCAGGGTGAAGCCGGCGTCTTCGTTCCCGATGAGGCGTTCATCGGAAACGCTATCCGCCTGTGCAAAGAGAAGAACGTGCTCTTCATGGCCGATGAGGTGCAGACCGGCATCGCACGTACCGGTCGAATGCTTTGCAGCGAACATAGCGGCGCCCGTCCCGATGTGGTGATCCTCGGCAAAGCCGTAAGCGGTGGCATGTATCCCGTAAGCCTCGTGCTGGCCGACCATGACGTGATGGACGTCTTTATCCCCGGCAGCCACGGCAGCACCTTCGGCGGTAACCCCATGGCCGCCCGCCTCGCCATGGAGGCCTTGGAGATCATCAAGGACGAAAAGCTTGCCGACAATGCCGAACGACTTGGCAAGATCTTCCGCGCCGAAATGCAAAAACTGGTCGAGGAGTTCGCCTACGTGAAGCTCGTCCGTGGCAAGGGCCTACTGAACGCCGTCATCATCGAGCCGCGCACCGCAGCTGACGGCAGCCCCAAGACCGCTTGGGAACTCTGCCTGCTCCTGCGCGATAATGGCCTCCTCGCCAAGCCCACCCACGGCGACATCATCCGCTTCGCGCCGCCCCTGGTGATCACCGAAGAACAACTGATGGAGTGCTGCCGGATCATTGCGCTGAGCGTGCGGCAATTCGCGTAGAGCCCTGTGTGGTGCAGCCATCGACGAGCGGGTTCTTCAAGCGCAGGCTTGGGAAGCGGCTGAAGTCGCGATCGGCGGACCAGAGTTCGTGCGCTCCGTGGCTCAGGTAAAGCGCGGCGATCCGTGCATC
>JAEYWT010000080.1 GCA_023428865.1 Bacteroidota bacterium
TAGTAAACCCACGGTACTCGTTTATGGCCATTACGATGTTCAACCGCCTGACCCTCTGGATCTTTGGCACAGCGGACCCTTTGAACCCGTGATAAAGGATGGCATGATCTACGCCCGTGGTAGTGCCGACGATAAGGGCCAGTTCTACATGCACATCAAAGCCGTGGAGGTGATGATGAAGAACGGCGGACTGCCCTGCAACGTGAAGGTGATGATCGAGGGGGAAGAAGAAGTGGGCAGTGACAACCTCGGGGTGTTCGTGAAGGCCAACAAGGAACGCCTCAAAGCCGATGTGGTATTGATCAGCGATACGGCCATGATCGCCAACGATGTGCCCAGCATAAATACCGGCCTGCGCGGACTGAGCTATGTGGAGGTGGAAGTGACCGGCCCGAACCGCGATCTGCACAGCGGCGTTTACGGCGGTGCGGTGGCCAACCCGATCAACGCCTTGTGCGAGATGATCGCCAGCATGCACGACAAGGATCGGCGCATTACCATTCCGGGCTTCTACGAAGCCGTGAAGGAGCTGAGCAAGGCTGAACGCGATGCACTGGCCGAGGCCCCCTTCGACCTGGAAGCCTACAAGAAGGACCTGCAGGTGAACGATGTGTGTGGCGAAAAGGGTTACAGCAGCGAGGAGCGCAGCAGCATTAGGCCCACCTTGGATGTGAACGGCATCTGGGGTGGCTACATCGGCGAAGGCGCAAAGACGGTGCTGCCGTCCAAAGCCTACGCCAAGATCAGCATGCGCTTGGTGCCGAACCAGAAGAGCGATGTGATCACCAAACTCTTCAAGGAACATTTCGAATCCATTGCGCCGCCGGGCATCCAAGTCGTGGTGCGGCCACATCATGGTGGCGAAGCGGCGGTAACGCCGATCGATTCACCGGCCTACATCGCGGCCAGCAAGGCCATGGAAGAGACCTTCGGCAAGAAACCGATCCCTACGCGCGGCGGTGGAAGCATACCCATCGTAGCGCTCTTCGAGGCGGAGCTGGGCCTGAAGACCGTACTCTTCGGCTTCGGTCTGGATAGCGACAACATCCACAGCCCGAACGAGAAGTACGGCGTGTTCAACTACTTCCAAGGTATCAAGACCATTCCCCGCTTCTTCCACCACTATGCGGCTTCGGGGAAGTAGAGCGCAACGAACAGGGGTTGGTTTAGGGGCATTGTTTCTGACCCTGCTCCTTTCACTTTCTTCTTGCCTCAGCTACAAGCAAGTGGAACTGTTGGATGTCACCAACATCCAGGTGGATCGCATGGATGCGAAGGGCATCGCCTTGCGTGTGGATGCGTTGGTGGATAACCCGAACAACTACCGCATTCAGGTAATGGATCCGGATGTGGACCTCTTCGTGAACGACAAATTCATCGGAAAAGGCATTTTGGACACCGCCTTGGTGCTGAGCAAGAACAGCCGACAGGTCTACAGCATACCCCTGCACGCCGAACTACAAGGTGGTGCCTTGCTCATGGTACTGATGTCGGGCGTATTCGGTGGCAACGAAGTGAAGCTGGCCGCGAAAGGCACCGTGGTCGGTAAGGTGGGCTTACTTCGGAAGCGCTTCCCCTTCGTGTTCGAAGAGCGGGTAAGCTACTGATGCGTGCGCAGGCCGTACGCTTCGTAGGTGGCGATGACCTCGTAACCAAGTAACCCACGGGCCGTGCCGATCACATGGCCGCCGACACTACCGTACTGTTCGCTCGGATCGGGGTGCTCACCAGGACGCAAATGCAGAGGCTCGCTAGGCGGTAGTTCGCCGTTCACCATCCAGTAGTTCCGCACAAGCTCCAAGCTTACATCGCTATGGATGATGGCGAACTGTTGCTGACCATGCACCAGCAGGTTCAACCACAACAGCCCACTGAACACGAACGGCCCCACGGCGAGCAGGTTGAAGAGGAACCACTCCAAACGTTCCATACCCATGCGCAAGCCCACCCGCTTATACGGAAGTAGGTTGCCCACGAAGGCGAACAAGGCGAACCAACGGGCCAGTTCCATGTAGGTGACCAGGGTGCGTGTGCCCACCCACCAGAAGCTGATCACCAACACGAAGATGCCGAAGACCATGAGCGTGCCGGGCCACGACTGGTCGCGCGCGTTGGCATCCACGGTGGCGTGTTGATGCCCACGGCGTTGGATAGGCCGGGTGCGCGGCAGGGGGTTGTTCCTTTGAAGGGTCATCTGGAACGTCGGCCAATACACCGGCTGTTCAGGGCTCGAAGCTAGATCGCATGTCCGCAACGCCCAACCGACTCGCACGCGAAAGCAGTCCATACCTGCTGCAGCACGCGCATAATCCGGTGGATTGGTATCCGTGGGGCGAAGAGGCCTTCACCCGGGCCCGCGAAGAGGACAAGCTGGTGCTGGTAAGCGTGGGCTACAGCAGTTGCCACTGGTGCCATGTGATGGAGCGCGAGTGTTTCGAGAACGAAGAGGTGGCCGCGTTGATGAACGAACACTTCGTGTGCGTCAAAGTGGATCGCGAAGAGCGGCCAGACGTGGATCAGGTGTACATGACCGCCGTGCAATTGATGACCAACCGTGGCGGCTGGCCGTTGAACTGTTTCACCCTGCCTGATGGAAGACCAGTGTACGGCGGCACCTACTTTCCACCGCCGCAGTGGATGCAGGTGTTGCAACAACTAGCGGATGCGTATACGCAGGATCCCGATCGTGTGCGCGGCCATGCGGAGCAGGTACACCGCGGTGTGGCGGCGCAACGACTTGTGAATGCACCGATCGAAGGCGAGATCGACCACCGCGCGCAACTCCGTGCGATGGTGGACAAGTGGCGCACGCAATTGGACCAGGTGGATGGCGGCGCGGACAAGGTGCCCAAATTCCCCATGCCGGACAACTACCGCTTCCTGCTGAAGTATGCGTGGCTGACGAACGATAACGAACTGAAGAAGCATGTGGAACTGACCCTCGACAAGATGGCCCTTGGTGGCATCTTCGATCAGGTGGGTGGAGGCTTCTCGCGCTACAGTACCGACGCCATCTGGAAAGCACCGCACTTCGAGAAGATGCTGTACGACAATGCGCAGCTCGTTTCGTTGTACAGCCAGGCTTACCAAGCGTTCCAGAAACCCTTGTACAAGGAAACGGTGGAGCGTACGCTGGAATTCATCACCCGCGAAATGACCAGTGCTGAAGGCGCCTTCTACAGTGCGTTGGATGCCGACACCGAGGGGGAAGAAGGCCGCTACTACGTATGGAGCGACACGGAGCTGCAAGCCGCTTTGGGCGATGGATACGCGTTCGCCGTTCAGTACTACGGCATCGGCACACGAACGCAGTGGGAGCACGAACGCCACATCCTGATGCGACAACAGGATGATGCGACCTTCGCCCAGCAACAAGGCCTTACGATCGACGAGTTGAAAGCGCGTGTGGCCGCCATGAACGCCACCTTGCTCGCCGCCCGCGAACAACGTGAACGACCAGGCCTCGACGACAAATCGTTGACCTCTTGGAACGCTTTGATGGTGTCCGGCTATTGCGATGCGTACGAGGTACTCGGTGTGGAAGGGTACAAGGTGAGCGCCATCCGTGCCATGGAGCTGATCCTTGGTGAATGCCGAAGAAACAACGGAGGGCTATGGCATCTCTACAAGGGCGGCCACGCATCGATCAACGGTTTCCTGGAGGACTACTGCTTCACCATTGAGGCTCTGTTGGCCTTGTATGGCATAACCTTCGAAGAGCGCTGGCTCACCGAAGCCCGGGCACTCGCCGAACACGCCATCCGCCATTTCCACGACGATGCCACCGGCCTGTTCAACTTCACCAGCGACCTCGATCCCGCGCTGATCACGCGACCGATGGAACTACACGATAACGTGATCCCCGCCTCGAACAGCAGCTTGGCCAACAGCCTCTTCGTCCTCGGCACACTATTCGATGATGAACGCTACATCACCATGAGCGACCTTGCCGTACAGGCCGGTACCACGG
>JAEYWT010000116.1 GCA_023428865.1 Bacteroidota bacterium
ATGTAGCCCAGGGTGCTGGTGATCTTCATTTCCGGTATGTGCAAGGCGCCATCGCGGAAGGTGAAGGTGTTGTTGAGCTCTCCGAAACGCACGTTGTCCAGATCCTTCTGACCCATGAATTCGGCCATGGCATGCATGGGGGCGAAGTTGGTCAGGCGGCCATCGAACACGGTGACATCGGCTACCACGGTGGTATGCGCCAGATCGGGCACAAGGTCCGGATGCATGTGTGCGTCGACCCTGATCCTACCGTTCGCGCGGCCGCCAAGGTTGTCGTTCAGCACGAAGTCCTGTCCGAAGTTATCCATGCGATAGAGCAGGCTGCCCAGGTCCACACTATCCACCGTTAGATCTGCACCAAGGGTGATGTACTTCGCGTTGGAGCCATCGAATGTTCCACGGAGGGCGAAGCGACCACGAGCCGACCGGAACCGCATGGTGTCCACATGGATCATATGGTCCTTGGTGGTGCGGATCCGCCCGTGCATACGCCGCAACATGGCGCGGTGGTGTCGCAGTTTGCCGATCTCGGCTTCCAATACCATGTCCGGAAAGGCGAGCTCGAAGAGGTTGAACGCTTGCGCATGTGCCGTAGTGTCCGTTGTGCGCTCGCTCCAACCAGCGATCTCGTTCAGATCGAGGTTCTCCGCGTGTAGCTTACCCTCGATCTTCTTGTTCTTCAGGTCGCCGTCTAGGAAGTGACGCAGGTATAGGTCTGCACGCAGGTCACTTTTGCCGATGGCCAGCTTCAGGTCTTTCAACGTGATACAGCCGCTGGTATCCGTGCGGATGAAACCGGCCACGTCACGTAATGCCGGCAGTTCGTTCACCCGCACCGTGAAGCGGTCGATGTGTGTCTCACTGATGAACCCCTTCGTGGTGAAAGTGTTGCTCTGCAGCGAGCCCGAGCCGCTGAACACAAGGTCGTGGATCACCTCTTCACCAATGCTGTCGTGGATCATCGGCTTGCCGTCGTAGACCAGCAGTTCTTTCGCGTTGAAGTAGGTGCTGCGCAATGCCGTTCGGTGTTCTACACGCTCCTTTCGTGTGCTATCCAGCAAGGCTCCCAGGTTCGTTAGTTCCACGTCGGCATGCACATCATTGCGGCCCAGCTTGAAGGTGAGGTCATCAATGGAAATCCGCTCGTCACTGATGGCGATGGTGCCGCGGACATCGTCCAGGTGGTGCGGGTATTTGGCTGTTCGGAATTCGAGGTGTTTGAAGTCCACCGTGGCGGCCGGTATGTAGCGCGCCTTGTCCATGGCATCCACCGTGGTGTGCAGGTCCAGGTCGAACTTCAGGTCGTACACCGTGTCACGCGCCCAAGGTTCATCCACCGGCTTGCCATTCAAGGTGAGCAGCTCGGTCATATTCAGCGATCGGCTTTCCCCGTGAAGGACTAGGTCTACGGGCGCTTTGCTATGGTGCAGCATGGCACTCACGTTGCTGATGGAGAAGTCCAGCGCAAGGTCGCTTCGTCCTATCCGCACGCGCAGGCCCTCGCTGCGCAGGTCGTCTCCATCTAGTATGATGCTTCCGTTGAGGTCTTGGAAGGGTTGCTGCAGGGCGGCAAGCTTCAGGTCCACATCCTCCAAGCGGATGTTGCTCGTAACGCCATCGGTCATTTTGGTGGCGAAGTGCAGCACGCTATCAGGTCCCACGTATTCATCCAGGGTGACATCGATGGTGACGATGCCCTTGCCGTCCTCGATGGCCTCCAGTTCGTAGAAGGTTTTCAAATGGGCCAGGTCGAAACGCGCATGGAAGTCCATGGTGATCCGCGGATCCAACAGGTTGTCCACGCGAATGGTGCCTTTCATCAAGCCCTTTTCTGGTTCGCCGTAGAGGTTGATCAATTCCAGGTACCCATTCTCCAAACTGCCATCGTCGCCGGTTCGGAAGTGCCCGGTGAAGGCCACATCGCGAAGTGCTTTGTTGTGGCTCTTATGGTGGAATACCGTGTTCTTGCAGCCCAAGCGCAGGTCTATAGTGGGGCTACGCACATCGATGGGACCATAGATATGGCCATCGAAGAAGATATCGCCTTCGTTCTTGAATTCCTTCAACTTCTCCAAGACATCGGGTGGCGCGAACGCGATGAAGGTGTCGAAGTTCTTCTTACGACCGCTCACCTTCAGATCCAGCAGAAGGTCCTTGTTGAGGTCCAAGGTGCCTTCCATGGCGAGTTTGCCGGTCTCCACGGCGAAGGTGCTGGGGAGTATCGTCAACAAGCCACCATCGATCGCCATGTCGCAATCCAACGCGAACGGCAAGTCACGGAACCATGTGGTGGTACCGGAGGTGTATCGTTGCAGGAAGAGTTCGCTGACAAGGCCCATGCGCAGTTCGTCGTCCACCATGCGTAGATAGGCTTCGGCGCTGAGGATGTCGAGGAGGAGTTCGTTGCCGTTCTCGCCGCTATTCACCTCGTGCAGGGTGATGTCGCGCAGTTCTATGCGTTTCAGGTCGAGGTGGGCGCTCGTGCCATCGTCCTCATCTTCCGCTCGTAATTTGGCCCGCATCAGGTTATAGGTACCATCGGCGTATTTCTCCAAGTACAGGTGGCCACTGTGCAGGACCAACTTGCGTATGGTGTATTCACCCCGCAGCAGGTCGAAAACATCGAAGCCTACGTACACATCCTTGAACGCGTAGATCGCATGGTCGTCCGCCGTGTGCTTGTCAACATCAAAGCGCACATCCTTGATGTCTATGCTGATGTACGGGAAGGCCCTGAACGGGGATAGTTCCACATGGTCGTAGCTCAGGTCGCCGGGTTGCCCTTCGTTGAACCAGGCGATCAGCTCATCGGCGATCTCTTGTTCGTGGGCGTAGAGCATATAGCACAGTACGCCGAATACCAAGGCGACCACGCCAAGAAGGATAAGTAGGGTATTGCGTAGAAAGCGCCAGGTGCGCCGCGCCGTGTTCGCCATGGTACGAATATCGGGAAGCTTGCGGCCGTCCGCTCACTTCCACGCTTTCACCACCAAGCCTGTTCCTGTCGAGTGCGTCATCCGCACATCAGCCATGTTCAGCACGAAGGCGATGGGGTACGCGACCACGTAGTAGAAGGGCAATACGATGAAGAAGAGCTTGCTGGCCTGTAGCATCAGCAATGGCCATTTCATACTGAGCTTCCAGCTGATCCTGCCCGGCGTGCCATAGCTGTACCGTGCTTCGACCTTGCTGAAGCCATTGCGCAACGCTTTGGCCTTGATGTCGTCGATATTATATCCGTCGCGTACATGTTCTTCAATGAAGGAGCCTTCTCCCTCTTCGTGTACATCGCTACCACCTTGATCGCTCGGGGTACTGATGATGAGCATGCCGCCGTCCTTCAATGATGTGCTGTAACAGCGGAGGGCGGCTTCGTCTTCCAGGATGTGCTCCATCACATCCACACAAACGACGAGGTCGAAGGTGTTCGCACGTTGGAACTGAGTCACGTCACCCACATCGAACTTGACCTGTGGCCTTCCGATCCGTTGGAAGAACGCGTTGCAATCCGCCACCTGTTCGTCTTTGACATCGATGGCGGTGATGGACGCTTGGGGCAGCTTGCCGCTCAACCAGTAGGTGTATTGTCCAAAGCCTGCACCGGCATCGTAGATCGCGTGGATCGGCTTGTTCTGCTTCGAACGTTCTGCGATCCAATTTCGCAGTTCGCGCTGGATGTGCCAACAACGCAGCAAGAGCAAGTCCAGCAGTTGGTAGAAGACCTTGCGCAAGAACGGCGTGCGGTTGAAGACCACGCCCAACCGGCGCTTGACGGGATCGTACTGCATCTCAGGATCCCTTCAACAATTTATCGATCGCTTCGGCGCGGTCCAACGAATCGTCCACGTAGAAGAGCAGGTCGGGCACGATGCGCATCTGTTTTCCGATACGACCACCCAATTGGCCACGTAGGCGGTGGGCTTGTGCTTTGATCAGGTCGATCACCGCGCGCTTGTCCTTCACCGGAAAGAGGCTGAGGTACACCTTCGCGATGCCCAGGTCTGGGCTGATCCGAACGGCCGATACGGTGATGAGGCCTCCCGGCAGGAAGTTGCGGCCTTCCACGAGGAAGATCTCGGCCAGTTCCTTTTGGAGCAGGCTGTTCACCTTGTTCTGTCTTACGCTATCCATGGTCAGGCACAAAGGTAGGGGCGTACATTTTCACCCGCCTACCTTTGTGCCCGCACAATGCGCAACTTCTTCAGGATACTCCGCTACGGCAAGGCCTACCGCCGTTTCGCGGCGCTGAACGTGATCTTCAACCTGCTGGCTACGGTATTCCACCTCGCCTCCCTGTTGCTGTTCATCCCATTCCTGCGTCTTTTATTGGGCCAGGTGAAGCCCGTACATGTGCGGCCAGAGGTGCTGTGGACCCGTGAAGGCCTTGAGGGCACCTTCAACTGGGGGCTTACCCAACTGATCGAACAGAACGGCCAAATGGGTGCCCTGCTCACGATCAGCATCGCCGTGGTGGTGATCTTCCTCGTGAAGAACCTGTTCCGGTACCTCGCCGTGGTTGCCATCTGCAACTTCCGCAACTATATCGTTCGCGATATCCGGGCCGCTGTCTATGACAAGATGCTGGAGTTGCCGTTGCGCTATCACAGTGGCGAGCGGAAGGGGGACCTGCTGGCGCTGATCACGAACGATATGCACGTGATGGAGTACTCGGTGATGTTCTACATCGAGATGGTCTTCCGTGAGCCGATCGCCATCCTGCTCTTCCTGGGTACCATGATCACCATTGCGCCGCAGCTCACCTTGATCGCTCTCTTGTTGCTGCCGGTCAGTGGTCTGTTGATCGGGCGTATCAGCAAGAGCCTGAAACGGAAGAGCACCCGTGTGCAAGAGAAGAACGCCGACCTGCTAGCCCGTGTGGAAGAGACCTTGACCGGTATCCGCGTGATCAAGGCCTTCAACGGTGAAGGTGATATGCGCAGGCGGTTCGCTCGCGAGAACGAGATGCTCACACGCAGCAGCATCGCCATGCTCAATCGGCAGGACATCGCCTCGCCGCTGAGCGAAACGCTGGGCGCTGCGGTGATGGCCGCCATCGCTTACCTCGGCGGCTATTATGTGCTAGGACCGGATCCCACGCTTACTGGAGATAGTTTCCTCGGCTTCATCATCATCTTCTCGCAGTTGCTCCCGCCGATCAAAGGGTTCTCGCAAGGCTATTCGGCCATTGTGCGCGGTTCGGCGAGTGGCCAGCGACTGTTCGATCTACTGGCCGTGGAGAATACCGTGAAGGAGAAGCCCGATGCGAAACCCATCAACGCGTTCAGCGATCGGGTCGAATTCCGTGATGTGACCTTCGCTTACGAAGCACCACCAAAAGAGACCAGTAGCCGCGAACGTAAGGCGGTGCTGCAGGATATCCAGTTGACCATTCCCAAGGGAAAGAGCGTGGCCTTGGTGGGTACCAGCGGAAGTGGTAAGACCACCATGGCCGGGCTGCTACCACGCTTCTTCGATGTCACCGGTGGGCAGGTGTTGCTCGATGGACAGGACCTACGTGAGCTGCGCATCAACGATATCCGTGCGCTGATGGGCATCGTTACACAAGACAGCATCTTGTTCAACGATACGGTCGCGAACAACATCGCCTTCGGTACTCCCGGTGTAGCGCAGGCCGAGATCGAACGCGCCGCGCGGATCGCCAATGCGCATGAATTCATCACCCAGTTGGAAGACGGCTACCAGACCAACATCGGCGATGGCGGCAACCGGTTGAGCGGTGGTCAGAAACAACGTATTTCCATTGCGCGCGCCGTGCTGAAGAACCCGCCGATCCTGATCCTCGACGAAGCGACCAGTGCGTTGGATACCGAAAGCGAGCGCCTGGTGCAGGACGCCCTGTACAAGATGTTGGAAGGGCGCACCAGCTTGGTGATCGCACATCGCCTGAGCACCATTCAACATTGCGACGAGATCTGTGTGATGCAACAGGGGCGCATCATCGAGCGCGGCACGCACAACGAGCTCTTCGCTGCGGGCGGTCAGTATCGCCGCTTATGCGATATGCAGGCGTTCGCCTAGCACGGTTACTTTCACCGCGATGTCCTCCGAACCACATCAGCGGATATTCGGCCTTGATCTGGTGCGCGCCCTTGCTGCGGTGATCGTGGTCTATTCCCATGCCGATGACCTCCTCGATGAGCATTGGCCGCGCAACCCTGGCGCCTCGGCCATGGACGGGGTGGATCTGTTCTTCGTGCTCAGCGGCTTTCTGATCGGCAATATCCTGATCCGACTTTCCTACGCTTCGGAAGTACCGTGGTACCGCAGGTTGCTCGATTTCTGGCAGCGGCGTTGGTTGCGCACCTTGCCGAACTATTACCTCTTCCTGGTGATCAACATCATCATGGTGTACTTGGGTTGGTCCATGGGCTTGCTCAACGTGAACACGCTGGCCTACTTCGCCTTCCTGCAGAATCTCATCATTCCGCTCGATCTCTTCTTCTGGGAGTCGTGGTCGTTGGCGGTGGTAGGATGGTTGTACCTGGTTTTGG
>JAEYWT010000150.1 GCA_023428865.1 Bacteroidota bacterium
GTCCAGTCCTGGGCACTTGATGATCAAGCCCTGTCGCGAAGCGGCGGGGCTTTTTCGTGACCGAGCGAGCCAAGCGAAGCTTGAGCGAGGAAGGCATGAAAAAGTCCCAAGGTCCGCGAAGCGGATCGGGCTTGATCCACTCCACGGCCAAACCTGGTCCGACCGTCCTCGGTCAATCCAGTCCTGGGCACATGATGATAAAGCCCTGCCGCGAAGCGGTGGGGCTTTTTCGTGACTGGCTGAGCCGAACGAAGTTCGAGCGAAGACGGCCGCGAAAAAGTCCAAAGGTCCGCGAAGCGGATCGGGCTTGATCAACTTCACGGCTAAACCTGGTCCGACCGTCCTCGGTCGATCCAGTCCTGGGCACATGATGATGTAGGCCATGGTGAGGATCGATCTACAACGATACCTTGCCATCCATGCGCGACCTCCTGATCCTCGAAACCGCCGGTGTGCTGGCCGGGCCGGCGGTGGGCATGTTCTTCGCCGAGCTAGGCGCCCGGGTCATCAAGATCGAGAACAAGCGTGCCGGTGGAGATGTAACGCGGCGCTGGAAACTGCCGATCGAGGATGCTGCATCACCGGTGAGTGCCTATTTCAGCAGTGTGAACTGGGGCAAGAAACACCGCTACCTCGACCTACAGGATGCTACGGAACGGATGGCGTTCGATACGTTGCTGGAAAGCGCCGATGTGCTCATCACCAACCACCTGGCAGCCGATGCGGACAAATTGGGTTTGCAACGTGAACGACTGCGTGCGCTGAACCCGCGTTTGGTACATGGTCACATCAAAGGCTTCGCGGATCAACCACACCGGCCTGCATTCGATGTGGTGCTGCAAGCGGAGACCGGCTACATCAGCATGACGGGCACGGATGATACCCACCTGGCCAAATTGCCCATCGCGTTGATCGATGTGCTCGCAGCGCATCAACTCAAGGAGGGCATCCTGCTCGCCTTGCTGCAGCGTGCATCAACGGGAAAGGGCGCGTATGTGGAGGTCTCGCTCGAAGAAGCCGCGCTAACGGGCCTTATCAATCAGGCCAGCAACCACCTGATGGCTGGTGCTGTGGCGAAGCCATTGGGCACGTTGCATCCGAATATCGCGCCGTATGGCGAGGTGTTCACCTGCGAAGATGGCCACCGCATGATCCTGGCTGTTGGCAGCGATAGGCAGTTCGCAGCGCTATGCCGGGTGTTGCAGCGCAATGACCTGGTCGATGATCCACGCTATCAGTTGAACGTTGCACGTGTACGTGACCGTGCGTCACTTGCTGTTGAGTTGGGGCTGGCCATCAGTACCTGGCCGCGTGCAGCCTTGCTCGAAGCGCTGCAGGAAGCAGAGGTGCCCGCAGGTGCGGTGAACACCATCGACCAAGCGATGGCCACACCCATCGCGCAACGGATGATCCTCGCCGAAGAGATCGATGGGGAGGTGACACGACGGTTGCGCGGCAACGCGTTCCGGATCGAACCCTACTGAGCGGGTATTCGTTTGCGTGCTTCCTTCAGGGCATCCTGTAGCACATGGAGCACCCGTTTCGATTCGGCCTCATTCAAACCTTTGCCGAAGATCACCTTGCGGCCGAGGTGTTCAAAACCCAAGCGCTCCCCGCCGATGGTCCAGAACGAATCGGTGAGTTGGTACTTCAACGAAGTGGCATCCACGTTGAGCGCGCCAACTTTCTGGATATTCTCCACGAAGTAGGTGTTCGCCTTGCCATAGCCGAAGATACTGTCCTTGATGGTGAGCACGCCATCCTTCAATCGCCAGAGCTCGAAGCCCTTCAACCGCCAGAGCATGGCCCGTCCAACGCGCACCAGGAAGTAGGCCCAGAACGCCAGGAAAACGAGCCAGAACTGCCGTTTGGGATCACCCTCGGGAAGCCCCGTTCGTGCGATCATCACATACACACCACAGGCCAGCCACGCCACGAACCAGGCCACCAACATGGTCTCCTTCCCCTTCGGCAACCGTGCGCTGATCACCACGCTGGTGCGTCCCTCGGCGCGGTCTATGCTGACCCGTTCACTCACTACCTCCATCAGACCTTTTCGGTAGCCACCACGCTTTCGTACAACCGTTCATACAAAGGCAGGATCTGGCGTAGATCGAAGCGTCGTGCTTGCTCCAGAGCCCCTTCGCGGTAGCGCTGGTGCGTGGCTACATCACCAAGGATGGTGGCTGCGTTGGCCGCCATGGACTCCACATCGCCCACTGCGCTCAAGAGACCACTTACTCCGTGTATGTTCACCTCTGGCAGGCCACCAGTGTCCGTGGATACCACCGGCACTCCGCAGGCCATGGCTTCCAATGCCGCAAGGCCGAAGCTCTCGCTATCGCTGGTGAGCGCGAACAGGTCACAATTGGCCATCACTTCTTCGGGTCGGGTCATCTTCCCCAGGAAAAGGATCGAGTCGCACCCGCTGGATTGCCTGCACAGGTTTTCGATGCGCTGGCGTTCGGGTCCATCGCCGATCAGCAACAACCGAGATGGTATCCGCTCGTTCAACAACTTGAACATGCCCACCACATCCTGCACGCGTTTCACGGGCCTGAAGTTGCTCACATGCACGACGAGGCGTTCGCCGTTCGGTGCGTAACGTGCACGCAAGCCTTTGTCCGGCACGTGGCTGTACTGATCCACGCACACGAAATTGGGGATCACCTGCACCTCGCGCTTCAAGGGGAAATGCGTGTAGGTATCGCGCTTCAGGCTTTCGGAAACAGCGGTAACGGCATCACTGCGTTCCATGCTGAAGGTGATCACCGGTTCGAAGCTGGGATCGCGCCCCACCAAGGTGATATCCGTACCGTGCAAGGTGGTCACGAACGGAAGTCGCGTACCTTCAGCAGCAAGGATCCTCTGGGCCATCCACGCTGCGGAAGCGTGAGGAATGGCGTAGTGGACATGCAACACATCGAGGCCAGCGAACTTGGCCACATCTACCAGTTTGCTGGTAAGGACCAGCTCATAGGGTTGATAGTCGAAGAGCGGATAATCGCTCACCCGCACCTCGTGGTAGAACACGTTCGGGTGATCGCGCAGCCGCACCGGCCGGTCGTAGGTGATGAAATGGATGATGTGCCCTTTTTCGGCCAGGGCCATGCCGAGTTCTGTGGCCACCACACCACTACCACCGAAGGTGGGGTAACAAACGATACCGATACGCATCTGGGGTGCAAAGATCGGTGCGGCCCGACTAAGTCCGCTCCACCTTCGAGCCTGCAGCTACCGTTGGCAGTTCCACCAACAGATCACCATGCACCATCACTTGGCAGGCCAGGCGCCATTTGCCGTTGATCTCGGCAGGGCTGAAATAGGGCTTCTCCCGATCGGTTATCCGTCCGCCGCCGCGCAGGACCCGACACCGGCATTGGGCGCAGGAGCCCTTTCCGCCGCAGGTTGAAGGCTGTACCTCGCCGTGTTGCAACAAGGTGTGGTACAAACTGGCTCCACCGCTCACCACCACCTCGCGTTCCCCATTCACGGTGATGCGTATGCGCGACCGGATCTGTCCACGCGACAGCCAATACATGGCCCATAGCAGAAGCAGGGCACCGGCTGTGGTAAGGAGGATCGTGTACATGGATCAGGTGCGCGGGGTCCGTACCTTCGGAACCGCCTGGATCGCACCTAAAGCTAACGTCGTTTTGCCAGTCCTCAAGCATTCTTCCCGTACCACGCGTGTACTTCATTGGTGCATGCTGGTGAGCATCCCTCTGATCCTGAACACCAACTGCAGCACCGCCACCCCGGTCAGCGCGCGCCCGGTGGACTATTACCAAGAGAACGTATTGCGTTATGAAGACCATGTATATAGCCCTACGATCCGCACGGTACAGTTGTTCAAACGCGGGTTCGAGTTGGCACCGCCGATCACCGATCTGGAAGGACAGGAACCGCTGCTGCTACGGTTCGACGACCTACAGCCGAACATAGAGAACCTCAGCTACGCACTGGTGCATTGTACAGCCGATTGGCAGCCCAGCGATCTGATGCCAGGCCAATACCTGAGCGGCGCCATGTACGACTATATACCCGCAGGCCAGCAGAGCTACAACACCTTACAGCCCTTCATCCACTACGAGTTGGAGTTCCCGAACCAAATGGTGCGGATCTCGCGATCGGGGAACTACTTGTTGAAGGTCTACCGTGGCAGTGACGAGGAGGACCTGGTGATCACGCGCCGGTTCATGGTGGCCGAACAGAAAGTGCAGATCGATGCGCGGGTGATGGCCACACGCGATGTAGAGCTTCGTGATGCTGCACAACAAGTGGACCTCACCATACGCCACCCGGGCTTCAACATCCAGGATCCGTTCGGAGATGTGCATGTGACCATCTTGCAGAACATGCGTTGGGATGATGCGCGCACGGGCCTTCAACCACGGTTCATGCGCGACAATGAACTCGTTTATGACTTCCCCAACCAGGGCTTGTTCATGGGTGCGAACGAGTTCCGCAATTTCGATCTGAAGAACATCCGACTGGCCACGCGCAACATCGCCCGCATAGACCAAGGTGCCGGGTTGTACGAAGCCTATCTGATGCCGGAGCAGAAACGGAACCTACGGGTGTACGACAACCAGCGCGACATCAATGGCAAGTACTTGGTGCGGAACGACCTGGTTGATGGCGATCCGCTGGGTACCGATTATGTACTGGTCCACTTCGTACAGCCCATGCCCGAGCAACTCGGCACCGATGTTTACGTGTACGGTGGTTTCAGCGACTTCCAATGCCGCAAGGAGAACCGTATGGAATGGTCACCTGAAGAACGTAGCTATAAGGCCACCTTGTTGCTGAAACAAGGCTTCATCGATTTCACCTACGCCACACTACCCCGCCAAGGGAAAGCCCCGGACCTGACCACGATCGAAGGCTCTCATTACCAAACGGAGAACGACTACCTCATCCTGGTATACGTCACCGACCGCCAGCAGCGGTATGATCGGTTGGTGGGCATGCGGTTCATCAATTCTATCCGTGGATAGGGTTGCACGACCACACCCGCCCTGGCTTCATTTTCAAGCACTTTCAGAATTACCACGAACGGGGTGTTGATGCAAGGTCCAACAGAGCCTCAGTTCAACCTTATCCTAGCGTCACCTTCGGCCTCGATGTCTGACCGTGCTTTCACCCTTCTGCTCGACCGTCTACGTTCCATCGCTGCACGAAAACAGCGTTTCAGCTATGATGTACGCGGCAATTCCTATGTGACCAGCGACTTAGTGGCTGCCTATGCCATACCTAGTGGAAAGGACGCCCTGCCGGATTTGGAAACGGTGCTCCTGCATGCCTTGGATCATGATGCTGTGGTGAGCGGACAACGTCTGGAAGATGGCCGTATGCTCTACACGAGTTGCAGGCTGTTCACCGATGCGCACAACGCCATGGTTTTCGCTCGTGCGCAAGGCCAAGGCACGGTATACAATTGGAATCGCTGGGCTGAAGTAGCCGTACCGGGAGTCACGGTTGCCGAAGTAGCTGAAAGCCCCGCCCTGCCTGGAACTTCGTCGAATTGAGCCGATCACCGGCAAAAAGCACGACCTTTGCGGCCCTTTCGTAAGGCCGCATGTCCAGCAAAAAGATCCTCGATAGCCGCAAACTCCTGGGTTCCACGGTGAAGACCGACCTGAAGGAGTTGAACAACCTGTACAAAGGGTTGATGAAGAAACACCATCCGGACCGGTTCCAGGACGAGGGCGAGCGGCACCAGGCGGAAGAGACGAGCAAGCACATCATCGATGCGTACCACTTCCTGGTGAGCATCCACCCGGAAACCCACGCCACGAACAAGGAGGAATTCGAGCGCACCACCACCACCAGCGTGATCAGCGATTGGCGCTACAAGGCCATGACCTTGCACCTGATCTTCGGCGATGGCAGCGAGTACGAATACTTCAACGTACCGCAGAACGTGTACAACAAGTTCGTGAACAACAATGGCAACCTGCGTTTCGCGCGGCGCCATATCCTTACGGCCTTCACGTATCGCCGGGTGAAGAAGACCAACGAGGCACCTAAGGAAGCCTAGGCTTACTCCTTCATTACCCGCACCTGTTCAGCCATGCGGGTGAAGACGATCAGGTAAGGACCTGCCGGAAGATCACCGAGATCCATGGCGGCATTGGCACGGAGCGTACCCGTGGCTTGCAAACGACCTTGTGCATCGAGCACCATGAACGGTTCGGCGGTCTTGAAGGCCGGCTCGAAGCGGACCAGCCC
Source organism: Bacteroidota bacterium (assembly GCA_023428865.1). Taxonomy (GTDB): domain Bacteria; phylum Bacteroidota; class Bacteroidia; order Flavobacteriales_F; family PHOS-HE28; genus PHOS-HE28. The sequence goes on from JAEYWT010000150.1 coordinate 6,235, forward strand.
ATCGGTGGGGTTCGGGTGAACGCGGGTGATGTAGGTACGTCGCTCGCTAAGGCCCACGGAACAATCTTCCACCGCCGCCAAGGTGATGGAATTCGAACCCGAATTGGGGATGCATACCCGCTGGTTCACCTCGTCGAAGTCGATATCGGCTGGGTTGTTCAATCCAGACACACCAAGATCCACCCCAGCACTGGTGAACGTTGGTTCGAACCGAGTGATCCGATCAGGGCTCCAAGAGGCCACGAGGAAATTACCTAGACAATCGATCGTAACCCCATCGATGTTGCCTAAGCCAGTATTGGCAACGAGGGTCTGTGAAGCACCCGTGGTGCGGTCGAAGGCTTTGATCGCCGCATTGTTGCCCCAGAAGACCACCACCAACCGTTCCCCGATCGGATCCCAAATGATACCATTCGGAGTTCCATTGGTATTGCTCACCAGTACCGAAGAAGAAGCCGCCGTTACATCCACCTTGTAGATCCTCCCGGCAGAAAAATCAGTTGCATAGAGGAACTCCCCGTCGGTGGTGATCCCGTTCATGAACGAGCCACCTAGGCTGATCTCGAACTGGAGAGAAGCATCCTCCATGGAATACCCTTTGATGCCACCACCCACACAGGCATACAGAACACCGTTGAGCACCTCAAGGCCGTATGGTGCCGCACCCACATTAACGAAGGTCGTAACGGCGCCCATTTGATCGCGGCTGCGGATCAAGTGGCTACCGGTATTGCTCACGAAATAACGATCACCTAAAGGATCGTACTCAACGCTTTCGGGGTTGGAGAATTGGGCATTACCGGTGAAGGAACAACCGAATAAAGCGGCCAGAAGAACGCTGCTCGTTCTGGCCAAGAGGGTCCGCTGCATGGGACGGCAAGGTATTTGAGCGGCTGTATGCGAGGCAAGTAGAAGCAACGACCTTTCCACAGGTACCGGTTCACGAAGCTTGCATCGGTCCGATCGTGCCTCTGTCGGGAACCCTCAACTTGGCGGGAACATTCCAACCCAGTAGAAAGGAAAGCTTGACATTGGCGTGATCCAGGTCTTTCCTTTCTGATCAACGGTTGGCCGAACTTTGTACCATGAGCACGACGGTAACGCACGACATCGAAGTATCGGCACGCAGCCGTTACGAAGCGGTGCATAGCGACCCGAAGGTGGGCCGGTTCATTTTCAGCTATCGCATCACCATCACCAACCATGGTCGCGGCACGGTGCGTTTGCTCAGTCGCCATTGGTCCATCCGCGATAGCTTGGCTGCACACCGCACGGTGGATGGCCCGGGCGTGGTGGGCGAAACGCCAACACTCGAACCTGGCGGATCGTTCAGTTACAGCAGTGCCTGCGATCTACGCAGTGGGCACGGCGCCATGCAAGGCACCTATCGCATGCTCCGGTTGAACGATCACACGGAGTTCGACGTGGTGATCCCCGAAATGCAGCTCCACTATCCCTTCTGTGCCAACTAGCGAACGCTGTTAAAACGCGTGAACGTCTTTTGAGCCTTACGGCTTAGAACGCTAGTTTCGCGCACCTCGCATGCAAGCCATAACCACGCGGTCACACGCCTCCGGACAGTATGCTGTCGTGGTGCGGTTGTTCGCCACATTCCTATGTTGGTGGTTGTTCTTGGCTCCGCAGGTAACCTATTCAACCTCGGTGGTCGCGTTCTGCACGGAACACGGCTGCAGCACGCCACCTGTGATGGAAGAAGAAGAGGTCTGCCACGTTGCGATTCCGCCGCGAGCCTCGGTGAACAACGCGCATGCATCACCAGAAGCGCATGAAGTGGCGCTTCCGCATTGGGAGGAACTACTGCTGCACACCTTGCACGGCGAAGTTCCGCACCCACCACCTTGGGCGTAACGGAAAGTTCCGCTATTGGCGGTTGTCCTGGTGGAGCCTGAGCGCTCCTACCCTTTCGTCCACGTCGTACCTTGTCCCTACTGAATGAAGTCGTTCGTCTCTTTCGAGCATTGGAAGCAGGATCTGCCCGCCTCCGTCGTGGTATTCCTGGTGGCCATGCCCTTGTGCCTAGGCATTGCGCTGGCTTCTGGCGCGCCGTTGGTTTCGGGCCTGGTAGCCGGTGCGGTCGGTGGTATCGTGGTCGGCGCGATCAGCCGCTCTGGCCTTGGGGTCAGTGGTCCTGCGGCAGGTTTGGTGGCCATCGTGCTCACCGCCATCGCCGAGTTGGGCGGCTACGAGAAATTCCTGCTGGCGGTAGTGCTTGCCGGTGGTCTGCAACTATTGTTCGGTGCCTTGCGCGCAGGCATCATCGCTTACTACTTCCCCAACGCGGTGATCAAGGGCATGCTGGCGGGTATCGGCATCACCATCGTGATGAAACAGATACCGCATGCGGTGGGCTACGACGCCGACTACATGGGCGATGAGGCCTTCGAACAACCGGACCATCACAACACGTGGAGCGAACTGTTCTACATGACGGACGCGATCAACTACGGTGCCATCATCATAACCGTGGTGTGTGTGCTGATGATGTTGATGTGGGAACGCCCTTGGGTGAAGAACAATAGCATCCTCAAGTTGATCCCCGGCCCCTTGCTAGCGGTGGTGATCGGCATGGTACTGGCGAAGGTCTTCGCAGGGATACCCTCGCTAGCCATCGGCCCCAGTCATTTCGTGGCCTTGCCGGACATCAAAGGCTTGGATGACCTGATGGTACCGGACTTCGGCGGGATCCTTTCCTGGCCGGTCTGGAAAGTGGCCATCACCATTGCAGTTGTGGCCAGCATAGAGACCTTGCTCAGTGTAGAAGCCACGGACAAGTTGGATCCCTACAACCGCACCACCCCTGCCAACCGCGAACTGGTTGCGCAGGGCACGGGCAACATCCTCAGTGGCCTGCTCGGTGGCTTGCCCCTGACCCAGGTGATCGTACGCAGTTCGGCGAACATCCAAGCAGGTGGCCGCACCAACCTATCGGCCATTACACATGGTGTCTTGCTGGTGCTTTCCGCGTTGTTACTGCCCGACCTGCTGCGCAGCATACCCTACGCCTGTTTGGCTGCGGTGTTGCTACTGGTGGGCTACAAGCTGGCCAAACCCTCGCAGTTCACTGCTATGTGGAAGACCGGCATCATGCAGTTCCTACCCTTCGTGGTAACGGTGCTCGGTGTCTATTTCATCGACTTGTTGTGGGGTGTTGGGCTGGGCTTGCTCGTTTCCATCGTCCATATCCTCTGGAAGAACTACCGGGTGCCCTACCACTTCGAACCGCATAAGTACCGCGCGGGCATGCCCATCCACATCCAACTGAGCGAGGATGTCACCTTCTTGAACAAGGCCGGCATAAAACGTACCTTGAACGAATTACCTAACGGGTGCCGGGTGGTCCTAGACGCCAGCCGCACCTTGGACCTTGACCCGGATGTACGGGAGATCATCGACGATTTCCTCGATAGTGCGCCCGACCGCAACATCCACACCGAACTCATCGGCTACGACACACCTGCACCGAAGACCTTGAGTGTAGGTGACCTGGCCACCGCCGTGCGCAAATTCGCCAGTAACGGCAAATAAGCGCAGCTCAACAACAGACCCTCAAGCTCTAACACGACCATGGAATCCTACGAACAGCTTCTTCGCAACAACAAAGCATGGGCGGCCGACAAAGTGGCCCAAGACCCGAACTTCTTCTCTCGTCTGGTAGATGTTCAGCACCCCGAATTCCTGTGGATCGGCTGCAGCGATAGCCGGGTACCCGCCAACGAGGTAACCGGCACCCTACCTGGCCAGATCTTCGTACACCGCAACATCGCCAACATGGTGGTGAACACCGACCTGAACATGCTAAGCGTACTGGAATACGCCGTTAGTGTGCTCAAGGTGAAACACGTGATCGTATGTGGCCACTACGGCTGCGGCGGTGTAAAGGCGGCCATGGGCAACCAGAGCATCGGGGTCATCGACACCTGGTTGCGGAACATCAAGACCGTTTACCGTCTGCACAAGGGTGAAGTGAACGCCATTGCCAACGCCGATGCCCGTGTGGACCGCATGGTGGAGCTGAATGTGATCGAACAGGTACACAACCTCTCGAAGACCGCCATCATCCAGCGTGCCTGGGCGCAGCGCGGCGGACCTCACCTGCATGGTTGGGCGTACCGCCTGAGCGATGGCATCGTAAAACCCTTGGTGGAAGTGGCCGCTGGTTCCGAAATGGACCCGATCGACAAGTACGAGAACCTGGTATAACAACCCGGCATCACAAGGAAGAGCGCATGGCCAGGCTGTGCGCTCTTCTGCTTTTCGGATTCGGCCCGTTGGCCGGTATCTTTACGGCCCAGCAATAGCCCACGCATGTCCAACGCCACGTTCCAAGTCCCCTTCCCGAAGAACGAACCCGTATTGAGCTACGCCCCCGGAACGCCCGAGCGCAAAGCCTTGCAAGCCGAAGTGGACCGCCGGTTACGCACCCGGATCGATGCGCCCATGTGGATAGCCGGGCATGCCATAGAGACCAAGGACCTGCGCAAGATGAGCCCACCGCACAAGCATGCGCACAACCTGGGTTCTTCGCACCACGGCGAAGCCAAACACGTTCGCGCAGCCATCGACGCTGCCCTGAAGGCGAAGAACAACTGGGAGAACATGCCCTTCGAGGAGCGCGCTGCCATCTTCCTGAAAGCCGCGGACCTGTTGGCGGGCCCCTATCGCGCGCACATCAACGCGGCCACCATGCTGGCACAGGGAAAAAACGCTTACCAGGCCGAGATCGACAGCGCCTGTGAGCTGATCGACTTCCTGCGCTTCAACGTACACTATGCCCAACAGATCTACCGCGACCAGCCGGTAAGCTCGCCCGGTGTGTGGAACAGGCTGGAATACCGCGCCCTGGAAGGCTTCGTATTCGCCCTTACCCCGTTCAACTTCACGGCCATCGCGGGTAACCTACCCACCAGCTGTGCGCTCATGGGCAACACCGTGGTGTGGAAATGCGCGGACAGCCAGTGCTACAGCGCACAGGTGCTCATGGAAGTGTTCATGGCGGCGGGGCTTCCTGCTGGTGTCATCAACCTGATCCACGTAAGCGGGACCGTAGCCGGTGATGTCATCTTCAAGCACAAGGACTTCGCCGGTATCCACTTCACCGGAAGCACTGGCGTATTCCGGCAGATCTGGAAGACGATCGGGGAAAACCTACCGCTCTACCGCAGCTACCCGCGTATCGTTGGGGAGACCGGCGGAAAGGACTTCGTGATCGCCCACCCGAGTGCCGACCCGAAAGTGGTGGCCACTGCGTTGAGCCGAGGAGCGTTCGAGTTCCAAGGGCAGAAGTGCAGTGCGGCCAGCCGCGCGTACATACCCGAAAGCCTGTGGCCAGCGGTGAAGAAGGAACTACTCGCCGACCTGTCCGAGAT
>JAEYWT010000239.1 GCA_023428865.1 Bacteroidota bacterium
GACCACACCCACCGCATAACTAATGATGTTCCGCACGTCGCTGCCTGTCTCGAATTGCGAGTTCGCCGTTTGGATGTCCAGCGCGTCCACGTCGAATCGGCGTGCGAGTTCCTTCCCCATGGCAGGAGCTTCCATTAGGTCATGAAGTTTCACGTTGATATCCGTGTAGTAGCTGCTGGGGCGTGCCAAGAGCTTCTGCACCGTTTTGATGTTCGCGTAGCACTGCACCTTGTCGGCGTCGGCGATGCCACTCTGGAAGATGCCCGATACGCGGAGCATGGCGCGTTCGCCCGTTGCGGTGGTCACTTGAACGGTCTCGCCGATGCTGGCTTCCATCATGTCAGCCAGCCCTTTGCCCAGCACGATGGTGTTGGCGCTGGTGGCCAGCTCGTGCGGGTCGCCTTGCGTGAGGTAATCCGCGAAGCGGTAGTAAAGCACCTCCTGCGTCACATCGATTCCGTTCACCTGCGCGTTCAGGTCCACGGTGCCCACGTTGAAGAACACTTGCGCGACGAGGCGCGGTGAAACGGCCAGCACGCGCGGATCGTTCTTCAGCGCATCCATGATGGCCTGCGCATTGCGCAACTTCGGCAGTTCGTTCTTGGGCTTCACGTTGCGAACGAAGTTGTACGTGCTGCTATCGGTCGTCAGGTCGATCGGTTGTGTGGGCGACGCTTTGAGTTCATTGTACAGCCGGATGTGCGGCGAACGATTCAAGATAAGACCGTCCAGCAAGCTGTTCAAGCCGTTCATGAAACCGAGCAGCGTAACGAACATGGTGATGCTGAACATCACGCCCACGGCCGCCACCATGCTCTGGCGCATCTTGGCGCGCAGAAGAGTGAGTGAGATGCTGAGCAGCAGTCGCATCGCCGTGCTCAGGGTTCATAGATCGTGGTGGAGATCCCGATGCCGTCAAGTACTTCCACCTTTTCTAGGTCGCGCGCACCAAGGGTCACACGCTGTTTCTTGTCGGTATCGATCAATACGAAGTTGCCATCAACGATGTACGATGCCGGGATCGTCAACGCGTCTTGCTTGGTTCGCAATACGATGTTCGCTTCCACCGTCAGGTTCGGGAACAGTGGTGGTGGTTGGTCGATGAAGCGCGCTTCCACCCGGAAGGTCCGTGATCGCTCGTCCATTAGAGGAATGATCCGAGAGACCTTTGCCGCAAATGCGCTGTCCGCATAACTGTCGAACCTGGCGTAGATCCGTTGACCTGGTTTCACCTTCTGGATGTCGTATTCATCCACTTCCAGTTCCAAGTAGAGGTCCGTTGCACTGCCGATAACAGCCACACCGCGTTGGGTGCTGGCCAATTCGCCGGGTTCGATCATCAGGTCGTACACGATTCCATCGATCAAGCTACGCGGTGTGCGGTCATCGTTCGCTGCGTTGCTGATCGCCGCGTTGTTGCGCGCTACGTCCAGGTCGGTGCGCAAGCGGTTCCGCATTTCCTCATAGGCTTTTCGCGCGCGTATGTAGGTGGCACGGCTGGTGGTGAAGGCCAGTTCGCGTTGGTCGCGTTCGTTCTGGCTGCCGATCTGCTTGGCCCAAAGGGCTGCTTGCCGTGTGTAGTTCAAGCTGTCCACCTCGTACTTGTCATGGGCTTGTACTATCGCCTCCCGCAATTGGCCAAGCACAGGTCCATCTTCGCGGGCGTTCAGTTCCAGTAAGCGCACTTGCGCTGTACTACTCAATGTCGTGTACTTGCTGGTTCGCTCATCGATGCTCAGAATGGGCTGTCCGGCTTTCACCGTATCGCCTTCGGCCACCAACAATGCGGTAACTGTTCCGTTCACCGTTGGGAATACCGTGTACTGGCCGCGGGCCTTCACCACACCGCTGGCATATACGCTTTCGGTGATCGGGCCTTTGGTGGGCGTGGTGGTCTTGTGATCTGGACCACAGGCGGCAAGCAGTACGAAAGACGACAGGAAGAGTGTACGCATCGTAAAGATCGAAGTTACTGGGTCAGGCGCAGATCGGACCTGATGGTCGTTCTTTGTGGAATGAATTCTGATCCATTGGATGAGGGCATGCTGGCAGCTATTGCTGAGGCCCGGTTGGGACGACAACAAGGCGGGATCCCTATTGGCTCCGTGCTGGTGCGCGACGGCAAGATCATCGCCCGCGGGCACAACAAGCGCGTGCAGGAGAAGAACCCCATCCTTCACGGCGAGATGGACTGCCTCAATAACGCGGGCCGCATCGGCAGCTACAAAGGCACCACCATCTACTCCACGCTGATGCCGTGCTACATGTGCGCGGGCACCATCGTGCAGTTCAAGATCAAGAAGGTGATCGTGGGGGAAAGCCGAACCTTCGCGGGTGCCAAAGCCTTCATGGTAAGCCACGGCGTGGAAGTGATCGACCTGGACCTGCCGGAATGCGTGCAGATGATGGAGGAGTTCATCGCGGCCGAGCCAGAGCTCTGGAACGAGGACATCGGGGAGTAGCAATGGAATAGAACGCTGATGACGCTGGTCGGGCAGATCAGCGCTGCTCTGTGAACAGCGGCAAGGCATTATCTGCGTTCATCAGATCGATCAGCGTCATCTGCGTTCCCCTATACAAACGAAGCGGCCGCCCCTTTCGGAACGGCCGCCATTCGATCGGACTGCAAAGACTATTTCGTCACCACCACGCGGAAGTCAGAACGTTTGCCGTTCTCGAAGTCCACATGGAATAGGTAGGTGCCATTGGCTACGTTGGTGAGATCGACCACCATAGTCTCGTTGCCGCCTACTGCTACTTTCTGCTCGGACACTACCGCGCCCGTGGCGTTGAAGATGCGCAACATAGCGGCACCATCGAAGCCTTTCATCGGAATGCGGAGTTGATCTTGGGCAGGGTTCGGGAATGGTGTCAATTCCACACGATCCAGTTCGTCGATGCCGATGCTGTTGGCCGCGATGGTGCGAACGGCTAGGGTAGGTGTTCCGGTCGCGTTCCCGAAACCGTTGAACCAGCCATCTACACTGTTCCGTAGCATGGTTGTTGGCTGATCGTCCACTCCAAGATCCGGGTCACTGGTCAGTTGATAGTCCACAGCGTTGCTCCATCCGTGGCGTAACAACGGGTCAGCTGTTTCCGCACAGAAAAGATAGCGCTCGTTGTTCTCTAGCACGATCGCCGCTGGGAATGGAATGAACACCGGTTCGTTCTGGCGATCGCTATCGTAGTTATAGCTGCCGTTGTACAAGGTCGCCAGGCTACCTGCAATTGGAAGGGTGAAGGCATTCTCCAATGTACCCGACCACAAGAAAGCGGAGGTGCTCACCAACATTCCGGTCAAAGCACTATCCAATGGAGCAACCACATCCGTCGGCGTGCGGCCGGTGAAGTACAAGCCGGTAACAGCCAAGCGGCTGGCATTGGGGTTCGAGTACACCAAGCAGCTGCTGAAGGTTTCCGTGAAGGTAGCCGGGATCACCGAACCATCAGAGGATGGTAGTAAGGTGACCGGATCCAGTGGGGCATAACTGATCAGCTCACCAAAGGACAACGGAATGGTCAAGCTGTTGTCATTTGGGAAATCATCCGTAACATCACTTTCCACCGAATAAGTGATGTTGTAAATACCTGTGTACGAAGATTGGCTGAACTCAGGCAGGGTTACGAAAACACTATCACCCGGTTGCAGTTCCACATCATTCGAAACTTGGTTGTACACCTCATTCCCGTCTTGGGTAATGCGTACGCGCAGACGGGCGGTGTTCTGTGCCTCGTTTCCGAAGTTACGGATGAAGCTGCCCAGTGGTACTTGGAATTCACTAGCATTGGTAGCCACCAAGCTTGGAACGCCTAGGCCGTGGGGCAGGAAGATGTCCAGCTCATCGAGGTTCAGATTGTTGGGGAACGCACCGAAGTTGTTGCCGATGAAGGCGCTGACCGGCTCTACATCCACAACGGGACGGATCACCGCACCACTGCTTTGGCTGATCATGGCAACAGGGATGGTCACCTGTGGGCCGAAGTCACCGCCCTGCATATTGATGTTCAGGTCATCACCATTGCTGATAATGAGTACAGCTAGCGCACCAGCTTCCTGCGCATTAAGCGCTTTTTGTCCGAAGGTGCAGCTGCCTCGGTAGATCACAGCGATATTTCCTGCGACTTCGGCTTGGTTCACAATGGACTCACAGGCCAAAGAGTCTGCCGCCGACCCATCGTATGCCATTACGAGCTGACCGAGCACGGCATTCTCCGGAATGGTGAGGTCTGCTACACCCCAACCACTTGCCGCCACGGCGAAAGCATTAGCGTATGAGTTTGCGATGGGGGCAGGGCTGAGCACCTGCACGACCACATTGCCTTGGCCTACCGCTAGGCCGGAGAGTAAGCCCAGTGCGAGTGTGGATAGTTGTTTTCTCATCGATGAGAGGTTCAGAGGTTGGGTTCGTTGTCCTTCGCAGCACCATGCTGCAGGGTCACAATTTTAACCATTCATCATGGTCTTTCCCAAGGAAGAGTTCACGCTTTTCATGGCGATCTTAAGGATCTCGAGCATCCGTGCTTAACGTAACGCCCGTTCTTTCTTTACGGAACAGGCTCGTTCTCAATACAATGACCTATTCGGTCCACATTACGGTCAACTCCGTTCTAGGGATCCAGACCTTCGCTTCTAGATCCTCGCTTGGTATGTGAACAGCTCGTAATACCGCCCTTGAGCGGCGATCAAGTTGGCATGGTCTCCCCGCTCCACGATGCGGCCTCCTTCGATCACGAGTATCTCCGTGGCTTGGCGGATGGTACTTAAACGATGTGCGATCACGAAGGTGGTGCGGTCCTTCACCAGCTCGTTCAAGCTCTTCTGTATCAAGGCTTCGCTCTCCGTATCCAAGTTGCTCGTGGCTTCATCCAGGATCAGGATCCTCGGGTCAGCCAACATGGCACGCGCAATGGCTACCCGTTGCCGTTGGCCGCCGCTCAGTTTCACCCCGCGCTCCCCGATCACCGTATCCAAGCCCAGTTCCATGCGGTCGGTGAATTCGTTCACGTAGGCGCCACGCACGGCTTGCAACAGCTCCTCTTCCGTCGCCGCTGGACGAGGGAAGAGGATGTTCTCACGTATGGTGCCCTCGAAAAGGAAGTCGTCTTGCAGCACCACGCCTAGGTGCTTGCGGTAGCTGCTCAATCGCACTTTGCTCAGGTCGTGGCCATCAACAGTTACCTTGCCGGAGGTGGGGGAGAGGAAAGTGGCCACTAGCCCAGCGATGGTGCTTTTTCCGCTGCCACTGGTTCCCACCAAGGCGATCACCGATCCCTTCGAGGCACTGAAGTCGATGCCGTGTAACACGTCCTTGCCTTCCTCGTAGGCGAAGCGTACGTCCTGGAAGGCGATATCACCCTTCACTTCGGAAAGTTCAATGGGCCGGTCGTCCACCATGTCTTCCGGATCCATGTTCATGATCTCTTCGGTGCGGTCCAGTCCCGCGAACGCTTCTGTGAGTTGGCTTCCGATGTTGCTCATCTGTACGATCGGCGCTATCATGAAACCAAGGAGGACGGTGAACTGCACGAATTCGCCACTGGTCAGCTCGCCACCCACCATCTGGTATGCGCCAATGCCCATGATGCCGGCACTGGCCAGGCCAAGCAACAAGGTGCTCATGCTGCTGATGAAGGATGTGGCCGTTAAGCTGGTCTTCACATTATCGAAGAGGCGTTGTACCCCTTTCTCGAACGCGCGGTTCTCCTGCTCTTCCGCACCGAACCCTTTGATCACGCGTACGCCGTTCAGCGTTTCGGTAAGGCGGCCGGTCACTTCTGCATTGATCACGCCACGTGTGCGGAATATGGGCCTGATCCGGCCGAAGGCTTTCATGGCGATGAAGGCGAAGAAGCCTACGGGTACCAAGGTGAACAAGGTCATCCATGGGCTGATGTAGATGAGCCATACCAAGGAGATCAACGCGGTGAGCGTTCCGCCGATCAGCTGCACCAGACCCGTGCCCACGAGGTTACGCACGCCCTCCACATCCGTCATGATCCGGCTTACCAAGGCACCACTTTTCGTATTGTCGAAGAACGAGGTGGGTAGCGAAAGGATCTTCCGCTGCACCTGGGTGCGGAGTTGGCTGATGAGCAACTGCGCCTCCACGCTCAGCAGTTGGGTGAGGATGTAGCTCGTTACGCTCTGTATGACCAGAGCGCCCACCACCGCCGCCAGCAGGATCCAAAGCATACCCAGGTCGTGCTTGGCCACCACATCATCCAACAGGTACTTCGTGGATCCTGGTAAGACCATGCCCGCCACCCGGCTTACCACGATCAAGGCCAGCCCGATCAGCACGTTCTTCCTACGCGGCCAGATGAATTGGTGGAAGGCGGTGCGCCAGGTCACGCGCCGCTCTGCCTTGGGAAGTTCACCGGCCATGGCGCGGATCTTGGCTTTTGGTCCGTTCGGGGTGCGTTCGGCTCGGCTGGTGGGTAATTTCGTGGTGGGTTGGAACATGTTCAGCGCCCCGTTATCAATTCACGGGCCGGTCGTCCACCGTACGACGGATCGGCAGTTCATCGGCGAAATGGCTTCTAGTGCTTTACGACCCGGGTATGTTGGGTCTTGCCTCCTAGGCTTACGCGCACTTCCATCAGACCAGCAGCCACACCGGTCAGGTCCATGGGTATTCGGTTCACTCCGGCAACGACGCTCTGTGTTGTGGAGCGAAGTAGACGCCCTTGCGCATCCCAGAGCGAAACATCCACCAAACCGCCTTGTGCCACTTCGTAACTGATCTCGCAGTGCGTTGCCGTCGGGTTCGGGAACGCGTACATGGTAGCTCCTTCCTTGGAGAAATGCGCCACCAAGGTTCCATCCGAAGCGAAGGAGCGGCGCAGATGCGGCTCGTGCATCGTGTTCTCCGGTTCTGCACTGTAGCTCCAGTGGCTGAAGGTGAAGCCAGGTATCGGTTCTACGCTCACATCAATGGCGTTGCCGTTGAAGTAGATGCCATCGAAGGGGGCTTCTGGTCGTAGGGTGTTCACTTTCATCGTTCCTGCTTCCCGCGGGAATAGATCGAAGGTGAGTTGTGCCGTGTTCGGCAGATCGTACCAGGTCAATACATCCTCTCGGATGTAGTCTCCACGTTCTTGCATCCACATAGGCAGTACTTCGCCACTTTGGTAGTGCCAGTCTGCCACGGGCGTGTACCATCGTTCGAAGTGTCGCGGTATCTCCCGGCGTATCCTGTTCCGGATCAGTTCGTTCTCCGCGAGCAAGGCAGGTGGCGAAAGGCAGGTGTTCATCAGGTCGGCCAAACGGTTCAAGAAACCCCTTCGGAATTCTGGGTTCTCCATCAAGCTGGCAAAGATCTCGGCGTGCATGAAGCCATCCCGATGCACCAGGATCCAATAGAACATGTCGAAGTCCGTGGGTATCCATGGTGCAGCGAACATCGTTGCGTCCAGATCGTACATCAAGTAACGCCACTTGCCCGTGTGTACCGATGGTTTCCAGTATTTGAGGTTGTTCGATGGCCAGTCCGAATTACCGGCGAAGATCTCCAACGCAAAATAGTCGGTGAAGCTTTTCAGGTCCATCAAACTGTCTACCACGGCAAAGTGTTCTTCCAAGGCCATGTCGTGGTTGCGAATGAACCACTGGAGCGAATCGAAGTGCAGACTGTCACCTTGCGTGGAGAAATTCTCTTCGCTCATCAGCAGCAAGGCTTCCGGGTCCACACCATGGTTGCTTGCCAGGTAGTGCTTGTCGATGCGCTCGCGGATGTTGTGGATGCCCCAATACCTGCCGTTCAAGTAGACTACGCTGGGTTTGAACGCTAGGACATCGATATCCAAGCCAGCATGTAAGGCTACCTGGTGGAAGAAGCCATCGCGGTAGTGTGCTTGGCACCAGTCGCTGCCGGAGTTCCTCAGGATGATGCGTTTGAAACGTTCCAAGGTCGGTTTTTCCGGAAAGAAGCCGTAGTTGATGCGGTCGGAACCGTGGCGATCACGTGCCGTAAGGCGAAGCGGCCGCTGTGGCTTGTTGCGAGATGCACGACCACCATGGATGCGTAGTTCAACATCCTGGTCGATCCGCCTGATCCCTTGCTCATCGAAGTATTCTAAGCGCACATCGATGCCCCGCTCATCCCAGAAGTTCGCACCGAAATGGGGGTATACCGTATCGGCTTCTGGTCCGAGCATGTACAATCCAAGGGTGTCGTGGAACAGACTGTCGTTGTCGACACTCAAGGAAATGACCGGAAGATCGGTTCCCGCATGGAACAGATAGGTGCCCGAGGCAACAGGCGAATCGAGGTATCCTTCTCGTTGCGCGAATGCCTTTAGTACCGTGGTGTTCTGTAGGTGGATGGATCCAGTATGGATCGGCGAATCGGGTCGCGGAACGCTGGCATCCCACGTCATTCGTACCGTGCAGGTAGAACAGCTGCTCACACCCACGTGTACCGGGCCAGATCGGAAGCCTGGCGTTGGACTGAATTCCGGTGTTGGCGCATAGCCCGGATAACCCAACGTGGTATTCGGCATTCCCGGTGTCGGTTCTGCAAATACCCGGATGTTCCCGCCCGCATCGCGTCCGGCACTGTGGTC
>JAEYWT010000268.1 GCA_023428865.1 Bacteroidota bacterium
ACTGTAGCCCTTTATCCAATACCTGTGCGGCCTCGGTCTCGTTCAATTCAGCGTCTTCTACCGGCCCACGGAAGAGTTCGCGCATCTCCTTGCGGATCACATCCTGCTTATCGTCGAACTCGTTGTAGATCGGCCAGAATTGTTGGGCTTCTTCGGGTGTCAGTTCGAGGCGTGCGGTGATGAAGGCGCTCTTCTGTGCCTTGATCTCGCGCAACCGTTCGGGTGTTGGCGGCGGCATATCGGGTTGCGCAACGAGTGTGATCACGCTGAAGAGGGCGGTGGCAAGCGCAAAGGTTCGGGTGAGGTTCATAGGTCTTCGATCAAGATGTCCAGGGGAAGGTCCTGGTCTTCCAAGTAGGCGAGTACGGCATCATTGTCTTCGGGCAGGTGAACGGCTTCCATCAGTTCATCTTCCGGGAAGAACTCCGTGTACAGCAATTCCACATCCATGTCAGCATGGAACAGGTCGCCTTCGGACCAATGCGGATGTTCACCGACCGCTGGTGTGTTGGGCTGAGGGGAGTTCCACCAGAGGAAGGCTGCGATGGCCAGCAGGGCAGCGATACCCGCCAACCATTTCGTTAGGTCCGAAGACCGCCGGTCACGCAGCACCTTGGTGAGCCTTTTCTCCTTGGCTACTGCACGTTGCTGCACCTCATGTGGAAAAGCGAAGAAGAATCCATCGGGCACCACGAATGGGGCCTGCTTTGGAATGCTGCGCAACACGGGTGCGTGGTGCAGATCGTCGGTTCCGTGCTTGGCTTCCATGGTGTTCAACGATAAGACGTGTTCAACGGTCTTTGGTTTGATCGGTGGTGAGCCACTCTTCGATCTTCTTCACGGCGATATGGTAGCTGCTCTTCAGTGCGCCCACACTGGTGCCGGTGATCTCGCTCATGGTCTCGTACTTCATTTCTTCGAAATACTTCATGGTGAAGACGGCCCGCTGCTTGTCGGGTAGGCGCATCACGGCACGTTGCAGATTCCGTTGGATGGCATCCCCGCTGAAGTGTTCGCTACTATCCAAGGTGGTGGTGAGCCGTTCGATCACGCTCTCCTCGCTCACGAAGAGGCCGCGCTTCATCTTACGCAGGTGGTTAAGGCTTTCGTTGTGTGCGATGCGGTAAAGCCAGCTGTAGAGTTTGGCATCGGCGCGGAAATCGTCCAGGCCGGTCCAGGCTTTCAGGAAGACGTTCTGCAATACATCCTTGGCCTCGTCGTGATCGGTGACCATGCGGCGGATGAAGCTGTACAGCTTGCGCTGGTATTGGCGCACGAGGATGTTGAAGGCACGGTCGCGACTTTCCTCCTGGCGGAAGAGTGCGAGCAGGTCGTTGTCTGAAAGGTCACTCATGCACAGGGGAGTGACGCGTTGCTCGCCGGTCGGGCGTGTTCGTGCCTATTTGCGCTTGACCACGCGTTGTGCCGCAGCGATGATGTCCGGCGTATCCAGTCCGTATTTCTTCAGCAGTTGATCGGGTGTTCCGCTCTCGCCGAAGCTGTCGTTCACGGCTACGAATTCCTGGGGTGTGGGTGCGTGTGCGGTCAGCACTTGGGCAATGGCATCGCCCAAGCCACCGTGCCGATTGTGTTCCTCGCAGGTGACCGCACATTTAGTCTTCGCAACCGAAGCTAGGACAGCGTCCACATCCAAAGGTTTGATCGTATGCACATTGATCACTTCGGCCTTCACGCCTTGCTTGGCTAGTTCTTCGGCTGCTTGGAGGGCGCGCCACACCAGGTGGCCACAAGCGAAGATGCTCACATCGGTGCCCTCGATCAAGCGTTGCGCCTTGCCCAGTTCGAAGGGCATGTCGGCGGGGATGAAGACCGGCCATTTCGGACGACCGAAGCGCAAATACACCGGCCCATGGTGTTCGGCGATGGCGATGGTGGCTTGTTTCGTTTGATTGAAGTCGGCGGGCACTACCACGGTCATGCCGGGCAGCATGCGCATGAGGCCGATGTCTTCGAGGATCTGGTGCGTGGCGCCATCCTCTCCGAGGGTGAGGCCTGCGTGGCTGGCGCAGATCTTCACGTTCTTGTCCGAGTAGGCGATGCTCTGGCGGATCTGATCGTACACCCGGCCGGTGCTGAAGTTGGCGAAGGTGCCAGTGTAGGGGATCTTGCCGCCGATGGTAAGGCCTGCGGCGATACCCATCATGTTCGCTTCGGCGATACCCACTTGGATGAAGCGATCGGGGAACTCTTTCTTGAAGGCATCCATCTTCAACGAGCCGGTAAGGTCGGCGCAAAGGGCCACCACGTTCGGGTTCTTCTTGCCGAGTTCGTGCAGACCGGCGCCGAAGCCGCTGCGGGTATCCTTCTGGTCGAGTACGGGGTAGGTGCTCATCGTAGGCGGGAGTGCTTAGAAGTTGACGGTGGCAGAACGGCCACTTTCAATGGTGACGTCCTTTTTCAGGGTGAGTTCGGTGCGGCGTGCGCTGCGGCTGCGGTAGATCACTTCGTACGTTCCTGGTAACAGGCGTAGCTGAGCGCGCTGGGCATTGGGGTCGATGTCCGCCACCCATTCCAACTGACCATCTTTCTTCGCGAAGATGGCAGCAGGGCCGGGTGTGGAAGGCAGTATGTTGAGCACGCCCGAACGTGGCACGGCGATATCGGTGGTCTTGCTTTGTTCGATGCGCACGTTGGGGATCAGCAGGCGCGGTAGGGTGAGCACTTCGAGGTCGTACACACCGGTGCGCAAGCGCTGTGTTGTTCCCAATTCCTGGGCGATGAGCGTGGCCGTTTCACCACTGCGGCGAACGATGGTCTGCACCACCACACCATCCGATGGGCCGTTACCGCTCTTGAGGCTGAGCATGCCCGTACCGGCATCCACCGCGATCACGGTATGCATCCCTGGTTTCACCACCACATCGTTCCGCACGCTCGGAGGCACGGTATGCGCCGCCACTTGGTAGGTATGGATGGGGTCGATACGCAGGGTGTCTGGAATGCCGCGGTCGTTCATCGTATGCATGAGGTGATCGATGATCTTGCCGGTGCGTTGGTCGAAGAGCGTTACGGGAACGTCGGTCTCGTTCGGTTTGCCATCAGCCGTCATCAAGCTGATCTGCGCGGTGGTGCTGTTGAGTGCTTGGGTCACCACCACCTTCAGCACATGCTCGAAGAGCTCGGGTGTGCTTGCATCGTAATAGTTGCCCACGCATTGCAGGGCGTATTTCTGCGAGTCGTCCAGGCCCACCCCGATCACGAAGGGTTTCAGTACGATGCCTTTCGCTTGCAGGGCGCGGCTTACGGCGCAGGGGTCTTCATCGCAGGCTTCGATGCCGTCGGTGATGAGGATGATGATGTTGCGGACCTTGCGTTTGCTGGAGGGGTCGAGCGCGGGGAAGTCACCAGCGGCGCGTTCCAAGGAGCGTGCGATCGGCGTGGTACCCAGGCAGCGCATGGTCTGCAAGGTGCTCTTCATCGCCGGTATGCTGTTCGCACTGAAGGGAACTTCCAGGCGGGTGTCGTCGCAATCCTGTTTGCCTGGGGCAATGGCGGTCTGGTGACCGTAGAGGCGCAGCGCGAGTTCGAGGTCCGGCTGCCCTTCCAGTTCCTTCAACGATTTCAACAGCAGTTCCCGCGCCGTATTCACCTTGGGTTGGTTGCCCCAGAAGGCGTTCATGCTATTGCTCGCGTCCATGACGAACAGCATGCGGGTGAGCGGTGGCTGCGGGTTCTTGTCCTGTGCCAGGAGTGGGGCGCAAACCGCTGTAAGAAGGGAAAAGAGGATGGCTCGGCTTCGCATCATGATCCAATTACCAGATACAACGGTGAAAAGCGTGCCAAGTGTTGATCTCAGGAGCAGAAGCAGGGGCCATGGAGCGGACGTGCCCCTGCTTCTGCTCTTGCCTATTGATCTTGGACATCAGTAGTCACCGAGCGTTTCGGGCAACTGTTCAAGCGCCTTCTTCAATTGCTCGTCGTTCGGCGCTATGCCGTGCCATTCGTGGCTGTTCATCATGAAGTCCACGCCTTGGCCCATTTCGGTGCGCATCAGGATCATCACCGGTTTTCCTTTGCCGGTGCGGCTCTTGGCGTCGGCCAGGGTCTTGAGCAAAGCGGCCATGTCGTTACCATTGGCATCAAGCACATCCCAACCGAATGCTTCCCATTTCGCGCGGAGGTCCCCGAGTGGGAGTACATCGTCCACGTCGCCGTCGATCTGGCGGCCGTTGTAGTCCACGGTGCTGATGAGGTTATCCACCTTCTTGGCAGCGGCGAACATGGCGGCTTCCCAGATCTGGCCTTCTTGCAGTTCGCCATCGCCATGCAGGGTATAGACCAAGTGATCGTCGCCGTTCATCTTCTTGGCCAAGGCCGCTCCGATGCCCACGCTCATGCCCTGTCCCAAAGAACCACTGGCCATGCGCACACCGGGCAAACCTTCGTGGGTGGTGGGGTGGCCTTGCAGTCGGGAGTCCAGTTTACGGAAGGTGGCGAGTTCCTTCACCGGGAAATAGCCACTGCGTGCCAGGGTGCTGTAGAACACCGGGCTTATGTGGCCATTGCTGAGGAAGAAGAGGTCCTGGCCCTTGCCGTCCATATCCCATGGGGTAGGGTGGTGCTGCATCACCCCGAAGTAGAGGGCGGTGAAGAAGTCCGCACAACCGAGGGAACCACCGGGGTGCCCACTTTGCACACCATGTACCTGGCGCACGATATCGCGGCGGATCTGGGAGGCAATACCTTCGAGTTCGTTTACATCGGTCACCTTTCGTGGTGCGGCGGTGGTTGAAGTGGACATGGGTAGGGGCTACGGAACGGCGCCAAAAGTAGCCCGGTGGGTGAAGCTGGTCGGGAGCGTGTGTAGAACTTTTGAAAAGCCGCAAGGGAGTTGTAGCAGCTCAGTGCGAAGTGATTAAGGCATACGGGTGCGCAGAACGGTGAATTCATGGGATAACCGCTGGTCCCAGCGGGGCAACGTGGCGCGGCAATTGTTGTGTCTTGAAGCCATCCGGTTCTTCTGGTTTTGGCCGGTTCGTCTTGGAGCGGGCGCTGTGGTGGCG
>JAEYWT010000340.1 GCA_023428865.1 Bacteroidota bacterium
TTGTGCGTTAAGCTCAGCTAACAGAAAGAAGAAGGGCGGACCGATCGGTCCGCCCTTCTTCTTTCTGTTAGCTGAGCTTAACGCACAACGATCGGGCGCACGGTGCGGCCAACGTTGGTGTTGATCACGAAGCTGTAGGTGCCAGCAGCCAATTTGCCCGCCAGTTGGAAGGTAGCCAATTCACCAGCGTTGAAAGCACGGCTGGTGCTGTATACGATACGACCGGTCATGTCGCGCACTTCGACCTGGGCGTTGCCCGTGATCTGCATGCCACGGATGGTGATGTCGCCGTTGCTCGGGTTCGGGAAGATGCTCCAGTCGCCAGCCAAACGGTCGGCAACGCTGGAACCTTGCTCCACGATCACGGTGTAGTCTTCCACATCGCCGTAGTCCGCAGTTCCGCAAGGCAGCACGTCGCCCGTGTACGTCAGACGTACACGCAGGCGGGTTGCGCCAAGAACAGCATCTTCAGGAACGCTTACCGTACCGGTGAAGGTTGCGGCCTCATCGGTGGTCTCGAGCATGGTCATTTCTCCAGCGTCGTCGAAGCTTCCGTTCTGGTTCCAATCCACCCATACGGCGCACTGGTCGCCCTCATAGAACGCATCGGGGTTGTTGAGCACCACGACATCCACGTCATCGCCGCGCTCCACATTGGTGCTGATGTCCGTGAAGTTCTGGTAGGTTGGTCCACAATCTGAAGGGTTGTCGATACCTGCGAATTGGAAGTTGGCCACGAATTCGTCACAGCCTTCGGAGTTAGCCAAGCAGTAGGTGTCGCACTCTGCTGCGCTCACTTCGATGGTGTAGTCGCCAGCGGGGGCGGCAGGTGCTGCACCTGGAACTGGTACAACGTATGTGCCAGCGGGCAGTTGACGGAAAGTAACTGTACACTCTCCCAGTTCGCCGATGATCACATCTTCTTCGCCGAGTTCGCAGTTCAGGGCTACCAGATCGCCGAATGCCTGGAAAGTGCTACCCTCAACGCAGAAGTTCAAGGTCACATCGGCACATTCTGTGATGGTGAAGGAGTGCCAAACCGCGATCACTCCGAAGATCGGGTCGATGGTGGCACCTTCGTTGTTGCCGGTGAAGTTGATGGTGCTACCAACAGCGAGCTCTTGAGCTTCGGCGCCGTCACAGTCGTCGTTCGCGGGAGGTGCTGTACCGCCGAGCACACAGATCGCGAAGGTGAGGTTGGCCGGCACTGGGCTGGAGTAGTAGTATACCCGAACGTAGTAGGTGTTCCCTGCCGTTGTCGCCACGGTCACCGATTCAGTCAGGTCTTCCTCTTCGCCCGGGATCGGATAGTTGAGGTCGCTGCAGCCCAGTGGGTTCAGTGCGCCGCAGGCTCCTTCGAACACTTCCACAACGGCATCATAATCACCGTTACCCAGCACATCAACGCGGCTGAAATCGTTGCTCGCAACGAAGCTGTACCACACATCTGGTGCTTCCGGTGACGTGTATTCGCCGCAATTCTCAGAGGCTGCCAATGTTTCGGTGGCACCATCGCTGTTACCAGCAGTGGTGGTGCAACTTACACCCACGGTGAGGGCGATGGCATTTTCACATTCGTCGTTCGCAGGAGCGGATCCACGCAAGGCCGCTGAGCCTGGGCGGTTCTCCATTCCGGGTTTTGCGCTCTGGGCATCCGCGCTCAGCGGTCCCAAGAGCATTATCGCTGCAAAAGAGGCAGTGTACTTGTTCATCATGTCTGAAGAGGTTTGTGGCAAAGATCGTATCTCAAACGAGGGTTCCGAACAAAAAAAGGTCAATTGTGTTTCGTATAGATGGTCCCGTTGGTCCATTAAGCCTAGCTCAACGCGGTTGTCGGATCCGAGGCTGCATCTTTGGGGTCATACTTGAGATCCTTCAACCATGGCCAAGGGCACGAAAAAGTACGCTTCCGGTGCGGAGAAAATTCCCCATTTCAACATTTCCACCGTGGGAATCGGTCTTGAAGACCTTGCGGAGATCCTCCGGTCCGGTGCGCGCATAGGTCTTGCGCCAGATGCATTGGCAGCCGTGGAACGCAGCCATTCCTACCTGGCCGATCGCCTAAAGAGGAGCGATGCGCCTATTTATGGTGTGAACACCGGCTTCGGATCGCTCTACGACAAGGCCATCGCCCGTAAAGACCTGGCTCAGCTCCAGAAGAACTTGGTGATGAGCCATGCGTGTGGCAGCGGCGACCCGGTGCCCGCAAAGATCGTTCGCGCCATGTTGGTATTGAAGGTTCAGAACATGGCCTTCGGGCATAGTGCCGTGGCACCTGCGACCGTGCAACGGCTGGTGGATATGTACAATGCTGATGTGCTCCCCGTGGTGTATGAGCGTGGCTCCCTCGGTGCATCAGGCGATCTTGCTCCACTCGCGCATTTGAGCCTACCACTGCTCGGGTTGGGCGAGGTCATCTTCAACGGTGTACGAACACCCTCGGCCAAGGCGCTGAAGAAATTGGGGTGGAAACCACTGGAGCTTGGACCCAAGGAAGGCCTTGCATTGCTGAACGGTACACAGTTCATGAACGCATTCGCTGCGTTGATGGTGTTGAAGGCTACCCGTCTCGCGCAATTGGCGGATGTGATCGGGGCCATTTCGCTGGAAGCCTACGATGGTCGGATAGAACCCTTCCATGCATCGGTGCATGCCGTGCGACCACATCCGGGGCAAGCGGTCGTAGCGGGGCATTACCGAGATCTGTTGAAAGGAAGCGATCTGATCAAGCGGCCGAAAGCCCATGTGCAGGATCCCTATTCTTTCCGTTGCATTCCACAGGTGCATGGGGCTTCGCGCGATGCCATTGCCTACGTCGAACGGGTGGTGGAGCGCGAGTTGGAAGCGGTCACCGATAATCCCACAGTGTTCGATGATGAGGACCTTATCATCAGTGCCGGTAACTTTCACGGGCAGCCATTGGCGCTTGCGTTGGACTTCCTCGCCATAGCCACAGCAGAGATCGGTAGTATCAGCGAACGGCGCAGTTACAAGCTGATCGGTGGTCAACGTGGTCTACCTGCTTTCCTTGTCGGAGAACCTGGATTGAACAGTGGTTTCATGATCCCGCAATACACGGCAGCTTCGCTGGTCAGCGCGAATAAACAACGTTGCATGCCGAACAGTGTGGATACCATCGATAGCAGCAACGGGCAGGAGGATCATGTGAGCATGGGTGCCGCCGCAGCCATCAAGACCTGGCGCGTGGTGCAGGATGTGGAGCGGATCCTGGCGATCGAACTCTTCACGGCCGCGCAGGCTTTGGAGTTCAGGAGACCAGCTCGATCATCGGCCAAGCTGGAGTCTTTCGTATCCGCCTTCCGCGAGCGTGTGCCCTACGTGAAGCGTGATGTGGTCATGCACGAGCACATGGAAGCTGCTCTGGCATTTGTGCGCGAGGTGCCGTTGCTGTGATGGACCGGGTTGGAACACGAACCGATCAGTACGGAGATGAGCGCTAAGGATCTTTATCTGATCCCCGGCTTGGGTGCTGATCGCCGGTTGTTCAGCAAACTGGAACTCGGTGCGCACCGCATGCATTTCCTGGACTGGCCCGAAATGCCGCTGGGGGCTACATTGGCCGACTATGCCCGGAAGTTGTTGCCTTTGGTGGATACCAGCACACCACATGTGCTCATCGGTGTAAGTATGGGAGGCATGGTGGCGCAGGAAATGGCCGCCATGTCCGCACCACGTGCAGTGGTGATCATCAGCAGTTGGAAAGGACCCGACGAAATGCCAAGACCCTTGCGGATGATGCGCGGTCTTCATCCCGAACGCTCTCTTTCGGCAGCGTTGATCAAGCACACCCTGCCTTTGATCCATTGGCAAATGGGGGTGGAGGCACCCGAGGACGTGGCCCTGTTCGATGAGCTGGTGGCCGTGTATTCCGTGGAGCAGTTGAAGACGCAGATCAATGCCTGCATCCAATGGGATGGTCCAGCTGCTCCGATGGAAAGGCTCGCACACATCCATGGTGACAATGATCGGTTGATGCCGATCAGCTTGGTGAAGGATGCTGTGCCCATACCCGGCGGCACCCACTTCATGGTGTACAGCAAGGCGAAGGAAGTGGGCGATGCCGTGAAGGCGGCCTTATCGACCGCCTTCGACGACAACTGATCAACACCTGTTCAGTTCTTCAATTTGAAGACGATAGGCAAGTTGTAACGAACGTCCACGTCACGTTGGTTGAATTTCCCGGGCTTCCACTTGATCATCTTGCGCACTACACGCAAGGCCTCGGCATCGATCGTTGGGCTCACACCTTTCAGCACCTGAACGTCTGTCACCGAACCATCGGAACGGATGATGAAGCCCACCGTTACACGCCCTTCGCGCCGACCGATGATGTCGATCTCCGGGTACTTCACTTCGCGGTTCAGGTAGCGGTGCAGCGCTGGTTCGCCACCGGGGTATTCGGGCATCAGTTCCAGCTCCCAGCCATTCATGACGGTGTTCATGCCGCCCCCGTTCGCGCTTCCGCCTCCACCGGCAGGTCCTGGGTCGGGACCGGGTCCGCCACCTGGGGTACCACCTGTGCTCGGGCCAGGGTCAGACGCTGTGGTATCCACCAGCGCTGTCGGCATGGAATCAACGGCAACGATGGTGCCCGCACCGATCGCGGGTCCGCTTGGTTTCGGTGCGGGTGGTTGGGGTACTGGATCCGGCGTTCTGGTCTTCGCAGGAGGATCGAAGATCTCGATCACCTTGCTATCGATCTCCACTACGATGGCTGGGGGTAGTGCGACGGGTTCTCCACGGAACAACAACGGAATGCCCACTGCACCACCCGCTATGCCGAAGGCGATCAGCATGGCAAGGACCATGGTGCGGTGGTGTTCGCGTCGGATACGGTACGCACCGTAGTCCTGGTTCCGGCCTGCGAAGACCAGGTCGTTACGGTCTGAGGATAGAACGTTGCTCCAGCCAGTACCAGTGGCGAGTAGGGTGGTTACCAGCAGGAAGGCGAGGATAAGTGCGGTGGCGATCATGGCAGGTGATTTGTTGTTGCAACGGTGCGTACTCATGGAACAGTACACCCAAGCCCCCGAATGCGTTCGATCAACGAGGAACGGCAGCCTTTGCGGAGGCAACGTGAGGCAACGATCGGCTGGGCAGGCACGTCTTCTTCACAACGAACCCGTTGGTATCAAAGCTGTCGGAGCCGCTCCCCCCGTGCGCGAGGCAGGTACTTTCGTTCTCTGGACCGATCCTGTTGATCCGTAGGTTACTTATATCCGGTGCTGGCCTTGTTACACACCTGCTGTGTGGCGTGGTGCTGGCGCAATGCACGGCTTCCATCAACCCGGGCCCAAGTACCGTATGTGGTGGACAGGCCTTGAACTTGACCGGCTCTGGCACCGGTGCTGCACCGCTTTCCTTTAGTTGGACAGGATCACCGCACCTCAGCAGTACGAACACGGCGAATACGACATTCAACTATCCCGTGCCGGTCAATACTGTCCAGGTGGTGAACCTTACCTTGACGGTAACCGCCTCGGATGGCTGCACGAATTCGGCTTCGATAGCGGTTACGGTGAACCCGACGGCCAATGCGCTGATGACGGCGAATAGTCCAAGTGTCGTCTTCGATGGTGCTACCACCTTCTTCAGGTGCGTGCCCGTTACCAACCCGAACTTCCTCTTCGACTTCACCGGAGATGCCACACCGGGAAGTACCCATACGATCGATTGGGGTGATGGGTCTCCTGTTTTCACTGCAAGCGGCAACTCCTGGCCACAACAAGCGCATACGTTCAGTTCGGGGATCACCGATATCACGTACACCATCACCCAGCCGAATGGCTGTAACAGCACGCGTACCTACAGTGTATTCCTCGGTGCCAATCCATCGGGCGGAGTGCTCAATCCCGGGAATACGGAAGGCTGTGGTCCTATCAACCTGAATTTTCCGTTGGAAGGGTGGGAGCTGAATACACCGGGTACCATTTACACTGTAACGGTGAATGATGGGTCTTCACCGGTCACATACAGTCATCCGCCACCTGAGTTTTATCCGCACACGTTCAATGTGGGGTCCTGTGGTACCACGAGTACGGATGGTACGAACACCTTCCCGAACAGCTATTTCGTTAATGTGCTCATCGCCAATCCATGTGGCCAGACCGGTGGTAGTGTTGTCCCGATCAAAGTGAGCCTTCCGGCTTCGTCTGGGTTCTCCATAGCGCCCAACGATTCGGCATGCGTAAACACGACGG
>JAEYWT010000022.1 GCA_023428865.1 Bacteroidota bacterium
GAGGTACACATCAGTTCAGCAAGACCGATGGAACGCACACGACCTGCCGACCGCTCCAGCCTGATCCGGGTGAGCATGGTGTTGTTCGCCATACTGGCCATCGTTTCATTCACCCTGGCCAGGGTAGCCGCTTGATCGTTCGGTGACCCTGTCGCACAGCCTACCTTCGGGGCATGCGATCCCCTTGGTTCTTCCTGCTCCTCTTTCCGCTCTGGTCTTCTGCTCAGGAGGAGCTCGAGCATTCCCTGCTCTGGCGCATCAGCACGCCCGGTGTGGAACGGGCCAGCTACCTCTACGGCACCGTACATAGCCGTGATCAACGCGCCTACCAGTTCGGCGATTCCGTGCTTCCTGCCCTGGACCGTTGCGCAATAGTAGCCGGTGAATTGGATCTGAGCTCCGATCAGCAGATGGCCATGGCCATGCTCACCACCATGCGTATCCCAGACGGCAAGAAGCTGGAAGACCTCTACAAGAAACGCGATTGGCAACGCGTGGAGGCGCTGATCAAGGAACGTATGGGTATGATGGCCCCGATGCTGTACTACGTGAAGCCCTTCTTCGTGCTGGCCATGTTCTCCGAAGGTGATATGGGCAATGATCGGCCGGAAGTGCTGGACCAGTTCCTCCAACAGCGCGGCAAAGCCAACGGCCAGCGGGTGATCGGCATAGAGACCGTGGCCGAACAACTCGCTGCGATCGACGCCGTGCCCCTGAAGGAACAAGCTGCTATGCTGCTAGAGTATGTGGAGAAAGGTGGTTTCCCGGGTGCCATGAACGAAATGCTCGATGCCTACGCCCGCCAAGATCTCGAGGCTTTGCTGGAGGCAGGGGAGAAGGCCGGTGGCATGGGCGAGGATCTGGAACGCTCCCTGCTCACCGATCGCAACGCGGTTATGGTGGAACGTATGGACAAGCTGATCCGCGAGGGTGATCCGGTGTTCTTTTTGATCGGCGCGGCCCACCTGCCTTTACCTTCCGGTTTGATCGCCGGTCTTCGCAATAAAGGCCATACGGTGGAGGCGGTGATGAGCAGCTACCTTGCACCAATGGAAGATCCGGTACTGGAAGAACGCTGAAGCGCTCAACCTGCTCGGCGGATCCTGCGGTACATGAAGTAGGCTGCGATGCCCAGCAGGATCACGCTCCAACCGCGCACCAACGTAAGCACGAATTGCAGCAGTAGGTTCCATCCATCCTTCAGTGCATCGCTTGCCTTGCCGAAGAAACCCGGATCATAGGCTTCAATGTTGTGTTCATTCGGCAATAGGTCCCTACGAATGGCCTCGCGTTGGTAGATGTCCAGAGTGAGCGTGCTGTAGTTGATCCGGTCTTCCAATTCCATCGTGTTCAAGGTGGCCTCATCGGCTTGTCGTTGGCGTTCGATCAACTTGTCTTCAGCGCTGATGGTCTCCTTCAACTTACGCCCTTGTTCGTCTATGGCACCAGTCAGCCGGTCGGTATGCTGCATAAGCCTGCGCTTGTTCAGCCTGTCGCGAAGCAGTGCGAGCCGGACATCGGTGGCGCTGAGCGTGCGGTGGTCCAAGAAGTCCACGTAGGTGATCAATGCCTTCAAGGTGGTGTCGAGCTGGCTGCTGGGCACGCGGATGGTAAGGCGGTTGATTACCGTGTAGCGCGTGGTCTCCAACAAGCTGTCCTTACTGATCGGGGTAGTGTAGCGGCTGTTGATGTCCGTGGAGAGGTGTGTATTCGCAATGAAACCGCCGTGCCGGGCGATCAACGCTTCGATCGCGAAGGTGGTCTTCACCACATCATCCGTGCGGAAACGCAGATCACCGGCCAGGATGAAGCGCCTGCTGCTGTCAGTGAAGGTGGCTAGGCTGCTACTGAGCGCCTGCTTGGGTTCTGGCGGTGCAGTAGGTTGCGAGACATCGCTCTTTTCCAAAGCAAGGTCCGCGATCATCGGGGATCCTTCACTCTTGAACGCGTCCACCCGTTCGGCTTGCCCACAACCGTGGAATAGAGTGATCAGAACGAGTGCAACGCCGACGGAATAGGTGGTACGCATGGTGTGCAGACAACGAAGCCAGTGTTCGGCCTATTGTATGCTGCTGTACACGCCGCTAACCGAGGCGTTCGATCATCGGGCTTCCGCGCCTATCCACGTGGTGATCGCGCGATGGTCGCTCAGTTCTTCACCTAAGGTCTGGAATCCCCATGCATGCAAGCCTTCGCCGTAGAGGATGTGGTCTATCCGCAAGCTGGGTAGGTCGCCGATGTAGGTGCCTCCGGTGCCGCGGCCACTTTCCACGAAGGCATCGGAGAGCAGGTCGCGCAAGGTGGCATAACCATAGCTCATCGGTACATCGTTCATGTCGCCACAATACAGCACCGGGTGCGGACTTGCCTTCATGTGTTCAGCGATCCGTTGCACTTCATCTGCCCGCAACCGGAAGCCTCTGCGCAAACGTTTCAGGATGCGCACACCGCCCAGCTTGAGGCTGTCCGTATGCGTGTCGGTATCCAGCGCCTTGATGAATTTGTAATCCTCATCACCGAAATGGTAACTGGCAAGGTGCGCGTTGTATACCCGGATGGTATCATCCTTCAGCGCGATATCCGTCCAGATGCAGGCGTTCTCCGGATTCTCCGGAAAGTCGATATGGCCTTTGCGGATGATCGGATGCGTGCTGAACGTGGCGATGCCGAAGTGCTGTTGGTACTTCGCTTTGTTGGTATAGCGCTGGTGTCCGGCCACGAAGCGGAAATCACGCAAGAGGCTTTGTTCGGTCTCGAAGAAGCGTGTATCAGGACTGTAGAAGTACTCCTGCAGGCAGAGGATGTCGGGATCCTCGCGCTCGAAGATCCTGAAGATGGCATCGCGCGAGTCTTTGTTCTTGCTCCAATTGTACAGGTCGAAGAGACGCACGTTGTAAGACATCACCTTCAGCCCATTGCCGCTGATCGACACGTTTGGTTCGTTGCGGCCGAACACCTGCACATGGTCGCCGATGTGCGCGAACCCCAGTAACAGCAAGGCGCCCGATAGCAGCATGCGTTTCTTGCGCATGAACCACCACCAGCCGATGAAGCCCAAGTGCAGCACAAGCTGGTACAAGTAGGTCATGGCCAACAGAGCCGGTAACCAGGAGGTGACCGGGCTTACGTGCGGTGCCAGGTAGGTGACCAGCAAGACCAAGCCCGCCGCGATGTTGAGCCACCATATGGGCGCATGCCAACGCGATGGCCGCTTACGGGCTTTTTCTGCTGGTGCCGCGCCTTCGCCCTCGTTGCTTCTGATCCTGTTCACCTGATGGAACTTGCTGCCGCCGTTGCCCTTCGGTCACTTGCCATCGCTGGCTTTGAAGAGGAAGTCCTTCTCTTCCTTGCTCAAGCTGTCGTATCCGCTGCGCGAGATCTTGTCGAGGATGCCGTCCACACGAGCTTGTTTTTCGCGCTTGGTGCTGTTGAACGCTTCATCGCTGCGTTGTGCGCTTCGTGTGAAGCTCTTTTCCACGCGCAACTTGGGTGTTCGCCTGCGACCGAACGGCCAGATGCGCTCCAGGAAGTTCACGAAACCGAGCGACCAATCGTTGCCGCGTTTGAGCTGTTGCGCGGCCAGGAAGCCGTATAGGGCGCCGCCCAGGTGTGCCTCGTGTGCTACACCATCACCGGAGCCGATGCCGATGAAATCCAGCAACACGAAGACCGCTGCCACGTACATCAATTTCACCGGACCGATCAATATGAGGTTTACGATCATGTCCGGGCGATAAGCCGCTATGCCCACGAACACACTGAGCACTGCTGCCGAAGCACCTTGTATGCCCGAGGTGTAACCACCGTGTATGCCGGGGAAGAGGTTTTGCGATAGCACGAACAGCACGAAACCACAAAGCCCGCCGAGGAGATAGTTGCCCAATAGGCGCTTATCGCCAAGCAAGTCCTGGAACATGCGCCCACCGAACCACAGCATGATCATGTTCCAGAAGATGTGGCCGATATCGGCGTGCAGGAACATGTAGGTGAACACCGTCCACGGCTTGTAGAGCAACTCGCCGAGGTTGGAGGTGGAGCGCAGCCATTGCACTACATAATACTCTCGCATGGCCTCGGCTCCGATGCGGGTACCAGCCACGCCCAGCATGATCAGTTGTATCACGAACAACGCGAGGAACACCGCCACGTTGATCAGGATCAGCCGCACCACCATACCACCGGAGCGCCATTGCCTGCGTAGATCGTCCTGGATACCCATTGCGTGTGCGTCTTTCGCTCTTCTGCGTACGTGCTACTCTCTGCAAAGTTCGCTCCGGATCGGTGTTCCACAGCGCCGTTCCTGTGATCGCGATCCCCGGCTTGGCTGTTGATCATTGCAAGCCGTTGACGAACAGTGGTCTCCGCAGCTACCGGTCCCAGCCGAAGCCGTTGCCGCCCCGATCACGCCAAAGCCTGATCAGGATGAAGCCGACCACCATGCCGCCGAGGTGGGCCAGATGCGCTACGTTGTCGCCAGGATTCACATTGAGGCTGCGGTAGAGGGAGAGTGCGCCCAGGATCAGGACGAAGTATTTCGCTTTGATCGGAATGGGCAGCGGGAACATGATCAGCTCCACGTTCGGAAAGGTCATGCCGAACGCAAGCAGCACACCATAGATCGCTCCGCTGGCACCCACCATGGGTATGTTGAAGAGTTCGTTGATGCGACCAAGGTTCACATCGGTGTAGTTCCTGCGCTCGGCCCAAAGCCCAGGGCCTTCCGTCTTCACTACCCGAAGGTCTTCTGCGCTCACGTTCTGCACCAATTGCAGGTATTCGATCGCATGCACACCAGAATAGAGCAGTGCAGCACCAATTCCCGTGAGCATATAGAATGCAAGGAATCGCTGTGAGCCCCATTTGTATTCAAGCGGTGGAGCGAGCATGAACAAGCCAAGCATGTTCAATGCTAGATGCGCGAACCCGCCATGCATGAACATGTGAGTAACCAACTGCCATGGCTTGAAGAGCGGTGAAGAGAAGAAGTGCAACCCGAACAAGGTGTCCATGTCCGTGCCACCGAAATTCCCCAGACCGGTCATTTTTATCAAGAAGATGATGCCGTTGATGATCAACAGGTTCTTCACCACCACGGGCAGGCCGGAGAATGGGGAGGCGTTGTAGCGCATGGGCGGCGAATTTACGGTGCCGTTATTCGGTGCCCACCAGTTCGATCTCCACCCGGCGGTTCTTTGCACGCCCTTCTTCGGTGCTGTTGGTGGCGATCGGCTCTGCACTTCCCTGCACGACTATCTGGAACAGCTTGCGTGGCAAACCCAGCCGCACCAGTACATCTCGCACGGCCAGCGCTCTGCGTTCTGCCAGTTTCATGTTGGCGTAAGGGTTGCCACTGTCGTCGGTATGCCCTTCGATACGCACACGCAGCATGGGGTTCTGTGCCAGCACCTTGAACAACTCTTCCACCGTGGGTAGGAGGTCATTGCCAAGTACATGGTCGTTCACGGCGAAGTGCAATATCAAGGGCCATGGTGGCGGTATGTTCACCGTATCGGCTTCCAACGGAATGGCGGTGATGGCTTCGGGGCAGTTCATCTTACAGCCTTCTACGGTGCCGCTGCGCCATAGAGAGACATCGTCCACGAAATAGTAGGCGAAGGGCCCGCCCTCCGGATCGCGTTGTACGATAACCGTGCTGTCATCACTGGCGAAGTTGCCGATCAGCAAGCGGTTCGCGCAGCCACCACCGTGGAAGGTGCCGCAGAGCGTGGTCCATTGTTCGGTCTCGTCGAATACACCTTGGCCGTGCGTTTCCCAATGCAGTGGGAAGGAGAGCAGGTCGCGCCTGCGGTCCATCTCGAACGTTTCCGTGATCGCCACACCGATCCGATCCACCGCAAAGCCATAGGATGCGTCGCGCCGGATCCGCAGTCGCACGTGGTAGATGCCACAAGGATCGAGTCGTTCGGTCAACGGTGTTTGGATGTACTCGCGATGGTCTTTGTTCACGGCAGAATGCAGGTAGATGCCGGTAACGCCTTTCAGTAGGTCTGGTGTGCCACCGCTGGCGTTCTTCCAACTCGCGCGATGTGCAGGCACATTGGCGTTGAACGATGGATCGGGGATGAGCTCTGCGGATGATGAAGCTTCACCATGATCAGGTGGACATCCACGCTGCGGATCGAACACCCGCGCTTCCATGGCACTGGTTAGCGGTTCCAGTGTCACTTCATCAAGGTACACGTAGGCTTGCGTGGCCAGTAGTTTCCGGCGCAGACCACGTTCTTTGTCCGGATCAAGGTCGGCGTCGCCCTTGCGCTTCATGTTGTGTAGCATGCCTGCTCCTTTGTTCGCTGTTACCGCTTTGCGACTGGTGCGGTCGCAGAGCTGGAAATTGCCGATCTGTACGAAATGTTCACCACCCCGCGCGTTGTAGATGCCTTCCACCTTGAGCCAGCCCGCCGTATCGGCTATGAAGCGGTTCAGGGGATTGTCCACATCGGGCCTGCCGAACGAAGAGGCCACACCTTTCTTCCCACTTCGGTCTTCTTTGCTGAAGGTTGCACCGATCCGATCC
Organism: Bacteroidota bacterium; assembly: GCA_023428865.1. Lineage (GTDB taxonomy): Bacteria > Bacteroidota > Bacteroidia > Flavobacteriales_F > PHOS-HE28 > PHOS-HE28. The sequence continues at coordinate 6,536 of JAEYWT010000022.1, forward strand.
GTACTGTAGCCGGAGCGATCGGCAAGGCTTACGTAAAAGGTGAGCCGGTACTTGCCGCCGTTCACCAAAGGCTCTGCCAATTGAAGCTGCACGAATTCGCGCACCGCACATTCGCCACCGCCATGGGCCGTAAGCACCAGACCCACGTAAGCTTCGCCCGCGACTGGTACTTGTTGGCCGGCCCAATTCGAGGGAGTGCCCATCACATTGCCGCATCCATGGAAATAGCCTGGCATACCGCCGATCGGTTCCACGCCGGCCACACCGCGCATGGGTTTTTGATCGAAACGGGCAGGACAACGGGCGTGTTGCTCGAAGCCGCCGTTCACCACGAGGTTCTGTGCACAAAGCCAACCGTGAATGAAGAACGTGATGAGGAATAGCAGTGCCCGCATGTGCTGCCGGGCCTACCGCTCGAACCGTTCGTTCAGTTCTTCCAGCCCGTAGGTGATCAACGTGGGTTTGCCCATGGGCGTATGGTAGGGCATTTCGCAGGCGAACAAGCGATCGATCAGGTCGTGCATTTCCGGTGTGGTGAGCACCCTGCCCGGACGGATGGCCATGCTGCGTGCCATGCTGCGCGCCAAGATGTGGTGCCGCTCGTTCCGCAAGGTGCCACGTTCGTGCTTGAGTTGTTCCAACAGTTCTTCCAACAAACGCGTGGGGTCTTCTTCGGCAGCTTCGGCGGGCATGCCGTTCACCTGCACGGTGCGTCCGCCGAAGGGTTCCAGATCGAAGCCCATGGTGCGCAGCTCTGGTAGCACATCCTGCAACAGGTTGAAGTCGCCTGCGCTCATCTCCACATGGCGCGGGAAGAGTTCGGCCTGGCTCAACCCAGCACCTTGCTCAATGGACTTCATGTTGCGTTCGTAAAGGATCCGCTCGTGGGCGCGCTGTTGATCCACTACCATGAAACCACTGCGCAACTGGGCCATGATGTACGTGCCATGCAATTGGAACACGGGCCGTTCGCCCGGTGTGCCTTCGTGTTCGCGCCAAGGCATTACCCGTTGCGGCGCTTCAACGGTGGGAGTTCCCACCCCGTTCGGTGTGTTCAGGTCGAAGAGCTGCTGCCAGCCTTCTACACGCTGCCGTGGTGGTGCCTGGAACGCCCCCAGGTCGTGCGGGCGCCAGGCGGGTGCGGCTTCCCGAGGCGGCGCCGCTGAAGGCTGTTGTTGCGCAAAGGCGGCAAGGATCGCCGGCTCCGGCTCGAAATCCAGACTGGGTACGATGTTGAAACGACCCAAGGCACGGCGTACTGCCGCATGTACCATGGCATACACCGCGCGGTCATCACGGAATTTGATCTCCGTCTTGGTGGGGTGTATGTTGATGTCGATCTGCGCCGGATCGATGTCGATGAACAAGAACCACGAAGGGAAGTTCTCCCGCGATACGAGCTCGTCGTATGCCTTGCGCACTGCGTGTTCCAGGTAGTTGCTGCGTACGAAGCGGCGGTTCACGAAGAAGTATTGTTCCCCGCGCGAGCGTTTGGCGAATTCGGGTTTGCCCACGAATCCGGTCACGTTCACGAAGTCGGTGTGTTCTTCCACTGGTACCAGCCGCTCGTCGTATTTACGACCGAAGAGGTGTACCACACGCTGGCGCTCGTTGCCGGCGGGCATGTTGTACTCTTCGTGATCGTTGTGTACCAGATGGAAGGCGACCTCCGGATGGGCCAGTGCCACCCGGTGGAACTCGTCCAGCACATGCTTCAGCTCCACACTATCGCTCTTGAGGAATTGGCGCCGTGCGGGCACATTGAAGAAGAGGTTGCGCACCGAGATGGTGCTGCCCACTGCACAGGCCATGGCTTCCTGGGTACGCACACGGCTGCCTTCGATCACCACACGCGTTCCAAGCTCTTGCTCCGGCTCTCGCGTCCACAGCTCCACTTGGGCAATGGCGGCTATGCTGGCCAAGGCTTCGCCCCGGAACCCTTTCGTACGCAGGGAAGAGAGATCGTCCGCCTCGCGGATCTTGCTGGTGGCATGCCGCTCGAAACAGGCTCGCGCATCCATGGCGCTCATGCCACGGCCATCATCGGTCACCTGGATCAAGGTACGGCCAGCATCCTTGATCACCAAGGTGATGCGCGTGGCTCCGGCATCCACGCTGTTCTCCAACAATTCCTTCACCGCACTGGCAGGGCGTTGCACTACTTCACCAGCGGCGATCTGGTTGGCCACATGGTCGGGTAGTAGCCGGATCAGATCAGCCATGGCAGGTGTACACGAAGGCGCAGAACGGACTTTGATTCATGTTCAGCCACAAAGGTAACGGCCCGCCACATGGCAATGGAAAAGCCCTCGATCAAGAGGGCTTTTCCGGTGGAAGTCACGTTGGATCTAGAACTGCATCGTGGCGCGGCGTTTGGCAGGTACTACCGTGCGGGTGTGCTCCACGGCTACGCAGCCGCCACCGGCATCGAAGCCTAGGTTGCCCACCGGACCTGCATAGGTGAGGCCGGCCATGAAACGCTCCTGCTCCATGATCACCGCCAGTTTCACCTGCCGTTTCCGCGGCCCTCCGAAATCGCCATCGGCTACGTGGTGTGTGTCTACCCGAACTTCCTTCGTTACATGGCCTGGTTTCTCAAAGCGCAAGGTCGCTGAGGATTCCGCGGGTAGGTCGATCTCGAAACGGCCTGTACTGGAGAGGTGGGCCGTGCGCACGGTACCGTGTACGTCCACTTCAATGGTCACATCATCCATGTAGGCATCGTCCACATGCAACCAGCCGGTAAGGGTCACCGTGGCTCCGTAGGCAGTGCCGGTTGGTGGCGAAAGGGCCAATGTGGGTGTGGCCAGGAGCAGCGCCGTGCCAGTGGCCAACAGGGTAGTGGGTAGGTTCTTCATGGGTGCAGGGTTGGGTTCCGAGGTGGGATTACGGACCCTGCACGTGTATGTTGCGGTAGGCCTAGGGGTGTTTCGACGGATGCGGGGTGGGGCTCGTTGAACACCTGAACGGGATCCCTGTATCCGCACCCAATTCGTTGAGGTAGGGTGTCATTCCACCACCAATTTACCACCGGTGAGCCACTTGTTACCCGCGGAAAGGTGGAGGTAGTAGAGGCCGGGCCTCACCCCTAACC
>JAEYWT010000157.1 GCA_023428865.1 Bacteroidota bacterium
CCATGGTGGTGGTCCTCAGCACGCTCAATGGCATCTCCGACCTGGTCGATTCCATCTACAGTCCATTCGATCAAGACCTCACCATAACTCCAGCAGAAGGCAAGACCTTCGAGCGTGGCACCATTGATCTGGAACGCATCCTCGCCATGCCTGCGGTGAGGAACACGAGCTGGGTGATCGAAGAGAACGTATTGTTGCGCAGCGGTGATCAGCGGATGGTGGCTACCATGAAAGGTGTTGAACCACAATACCTGGAAATGAGCCGCATGGCGCGATACATGTACAGTGGCGAGCCCACCTTCGAAGGGTTGACCGGTCCTGCGGCCTTGCTCGGCTTAGGCTTGAAGATGGAACTGGGCGCGCCGCTCGATGATGGTGTCTTCCAAGCCCTCGAGATCAGTGCGCCGGTACGTGGTCGCAAGCTGAGCAAGTACCAGCAGCGTGCCTTCGAGACCGTGCCCATGGCCGTGCGCGGCTCCTTCACCATGAACCTGGACTTCGATATGAAGTACGCGTTGGTTCCGATCCAGATAGCCGCAGAAGTGCTGCACTACGATAGTTCCGTAACCGCGTTGGAGATCGAACTTGCCGATAAGAAGCTGCTGGACCATACGGCTGAGCAACTCCGAATACAACTGGGCAGTGCGTTCACCGTGAAGACGCGCTACCAGAAGAACGAGTTGATGTACCGCACCAACGCCAGCGAAAAGGTCTTCACCTTCATCGTGCTCAGCTTCATCGGCCTCATCGGCGCGTTCAACATCATCGCCTCGCTCACCATGATGATGATCGAAAAGCAGCGGGACATGAACACCCTACGAGCCATGGGCGCGACACCCACCATGGTGCGCGGCATCTTCTTCGGCGAAGGACTGTTGATCGTGGTGGTGGGGATCGCGGCCGGTCTGCTATTCGGTCTCGCGATCTGCTACGCACAGCAGCATTGGGGCTTCGTGCGCCTCAGCGATTCCGTGGTGGAATCGTACCCGGTGCGAGTGCTAGGCACGGACTTGGCACTCATCGCCGTAGCGGTCTCTGCCATCGGCTTATTGGCTTCTTGGATACCGTTGCGGGCACTTAGTCGAAGGTTCCTCCGCACGCCATTGGGCGGCCAATGAGCCGTCTACGTGCATCGTCTGCCCGTTCAGTATACCATCACTTTACCGGATCCGATGCTCTCTCCGGACACCTTGGTGATCCGATAGAGCAACGGTCCACTCATACCAGGCTGTACGCCATCTCCATTTCTAACCGTGCGCTGGAACACCGTTCTTCCGACTCCATCGTACAGGTGGAGTTCCACCACAGAAGCCTCCATGGGCAACTGAACGCGTAGCCGACCTTCACCATCATTAAGTAACATGGCCACCGGGTCTTCTGTAACGCTCGGCACACCAAGCAAGGTTCCACAAGACCACGGTTCGATCCTGTTGTAGGTGACCTCAAGGTCCTCGTAACAGCGCAGGGGCCCGCCATCAGCACCATCCAATTGGCCATTGCAAAGATCATGTGGCGCGAAGTAGACCAACGTAGAACCGACACGTTCAATGATGGTATCCCGCTGAACATCCCATGCGGCACCCCCGAAGAAATAATGGATGTCAACGGCCAACCAACGCGGATCGGTACCACTCCACGCGAAATGACCTGTATCCACCACGGTAACGTAGCTCTCTGGATCACAGACCAACGGAGTGGGATATGCGGCTAAGCCCCATTGATCGCCAGGAACAGCGTTCATATGGTACAGCGTATCGTAAACGCTCTGATCGGGCAGCCAGATGCTCACCAACCCGTCTACCTCGTGAACATGGAGAGGAGCGCGAGACCAACTGGATATGGGTCCACCACCAACGCTTGCTACCTGGATCGACCTACTTAATGTACGTGCTTCTTCACCCCCCAGCAGTGTATCTCCTTCTACCTGCATGCGAATGAAGCCAACGAAAGAACCGTTGTAGTATTCGTGATGCCATTGGGCTTCATCCGGAAACCAGGTCTGTGAGGAGGCATTCGTACTGAGGTGCATCAGCACCGTCAGTGCCAAGTATGATATGGGGGCTCTCATTGTTTCATCCATTTTACCCTGGCCCTATTGCCATCCCGAGAAAAGGTGCATAGGGTATATGATCCCGAGGCCAGCTGCTCGGTGTCCACGATGGTTGGCCCGGTCCCGTACGTACCATGGCCCACCAGTCGCCCGCCAGCTTCATGCAACTTGAATCTACCAGAAAGTCCATTGCGCTGCGGAAGCGCTGGATCGAGATCCGTTCGTTCATGGCAATTCTTGGATCTGATCATCGAATAGGATGATCGAATATACAAGAGAAAAAACGAGGATACTCGGATCAAAGCGACCGATCACGCCAACACCTCCGCATACATCCCCTTCACCTCATCCAGGATCTGATCCAGGATGGCGGGGTCGCGTTCGGTGCACAGCTTCAAACGCACCTCCTTCACATTCGGCAAGCCCTTCAGGTAATTGCCGTAATGGCGGCGCATCTCCACCACACCTTCCCACGCACCTTTCCAAGCAAGCGAGCTACGCAGGTGTTCACGTGCAGCTTCCACCCGATCCGCAACGGACGGTGCTGGCAAATGCTCACCTGTGGCAATGAAGTGTTTGATCTCGTTGAAGATGAACGGATGCCCGATCGTAGCCCGGCCGATCATCACGCCATCCACTCCGTATCGGTTGCGGTACTCCACGGCTTTCTCCGGTGAATCGATATCGCCATTACCGAAAATGGGGATGTGGATGCGCGGGTTGTTCTTCACCTCGCCGATCAGGGTCCAATCCGCAGGACCTTTGTAGAGTTGCGCGCGGGTGCGTCCGTGGATGCTCAACGCTTGGATACCGACATCTTGCAAACGTTCGGCCACTTCCATGATGTTCTTGGTGGCATCGTTCCAGCCCAGGCGGGTCTTCACGGTCACCGGCAGCTTCACGGCCTTCACCACCTTCTCGGTCAGCCGCACCATCTTGTCCACGTCCTGCAACAAACAGGCACCGGCGCCCTTGCTCACCACCTTGTGTACCGGGCAGCCGTAGTTGATGTCGATCAGATCCGGTTTGGCCGCTTCGGCGATGCGCGCCGCCTCTTCCATGGCATCCTCGCTACCGCCGAACAGTTGGATACCGATGGGCCGTTCCGCCTCGAAGATGTCCAGCTTCTTGATGCCTTTGGCCGCTTGGCGGATCAGGCCTTCGCTGCTGATGAATTCGGTGAACATCAGGTCCGCCCCGTGTTTCTTGCACAGCGCCCGGAACGGCGGATCGCTCACATCCTCCATGGGTGCGAGCAACAGCGGGAATTCCGGGAGTTCGATGGGGCCGATACGGGGCATGGGAAGGCTGGCAAAGGTACGAGGACGCCGAATGGAATGCCCGCGTGTGGCTTGTTTCACTATTTTCGCGGCCCATCTGGAGAGATGGCCGAGTGGTTGAAGGCGCACGCCTGGAAAGTG
>JAEYWT010000185.1 GCA_023428865.1 Bacteroidota bacterium
CGTCGGGAGCGGGCGCGAAGATCGTACGGGAAAGGTCGTTGCCGACGAACTCAGTCCTGCCACTCGGCCAGGAAGAGGTTGGTCTCCCGCGTGCCACCGTTGTGGCGGTTGCTACTGAAGACAAGGTGCTTGCCATCCGGACTGAAGACCGGGAAGGCATCGAACTGATCACTGAAGCTGACCTGCTCCAAGCCCGTGCCGTCTATGTTGATCAGGTAAAGGGTGAAGGGGAAGCCACGCGTTGCGGTATGATTACTGGCGAAGATGATCTTCTGTCCACTGGGGTGCCAGAAGGGAGCCCAGTTGGCTTGGCCCAGTTCGGAGATCTTGCGGGCATCGCTACCATCGGCATTGGCCACATAGAGTTCCATGTTCGTGGGCATCACCAGACCTTCTTTCAGCAATTGCTTGTATTCGGTCTCTTCCGCCTTGGTCTTGGGACGACTGGCACGCCAAAGCAATTTGGTTCCATCGGGGCTGAAGAATGCTCCACCGTCGTAGCCGAGTGTATTGGTGATCCGCTTCACATCGCTGCCATCGATGTTCATGGTGTAGAGTTCCAGATCTCCATCACGCATGCTGGTGAACACGATACGATCACCTTTCGGGCTCACTGTGGCTTCGGCATCGTAACCGGCGGTCTTGGTCAGTTGTTGGCGGATGTTCCCCTTCAGGTCGCTCACGTAGATGTCGAAACTGGGATAGATAGGCCAGACATACTTGCCATCACTGCGGCGCTCGGGGTGGGCGGGGCAGGAGGCATCGCTGCTATGTGTGCTACCGAAGAGTACCAGACTATCACCCGGCAGAAAGTAGCTGCATGTGGTGCGGCCGCCGTTGATGCTGATCTTTTGCGGTGGGTTCGTCTTCAAGTCGTCGGTGAAGGGGTTGAAGACGTAGATCTGGTCGCAGCTTTCGCCCCAGGCCGGGTTGGTGGCTTGGAAGATCAGTTTGTCTCCACCAAAGCTCCAATAGGCCTCTGCGTTGTCTCCGCCGAAGGTGAGTTTCTTCAGGCTCTTGAAGTGCTTCTCGCCAGCAGCGATCAGGGTGTCCTTCACCGCGAGGGTGTCGGCAGTGGGGGTCTGCTCTTTAGGTGCGCTCGGCGTGGAGCAAGCAACGGCAAGGATAGGGAGGAGGGCGATGGCGTTTCTCATGGTCGTTTCGGGGCGCAAAAGTACCCACCGCTGTGTCAAGTGAATGTCATGATCCCTGCATCGTATCTTCTGCGCATGCCGATCGACGATAAGCCCGTCAAAGGCCGTGGTGCAGCGGGCCAGGTGCCCAATCGTTTCCTGCAACGATCCTATGGTTTGGTCCATGTAGAGGGCGTGGACCACCTAGACGATGAAGCACCTGACCAACCCACACGAGCCATTGCCACCTACCCACGCAGCATCATCAACAAGGTGGATAGTCCCGATCTGCCTTTCACCTGGAGCTTGAATCCCTACCAAGGCTGCGAACATGGGTGCAGCTATTGCTATGCGCGACCGACGCACGAGTACTGGGGCTACAGCGCAGGCTTGGATTTCGAGCGGGTGGTGCTGGTGAAACGGAACGCCCCCGAATTGTTCGAAGCGGAACTACGCCATCGGTCCTGGAAGGGTGAACCGATCAATATCTCGGGCGTCACCGACCCCTACCAGCCGCTGGAGCGCGAAGAGCGGATCACCCGGAGGATCCTACAGATCGCATCGGACTTTGGTCAACCGATAATGGTGATCACCAAGAACAGCTTGATCGAGCTCGATATCGACATCCTGGCATCCATGGCTGAGCGTAACTTGGTGCAAGTGGCCATCAGCTTGACCACCTTGAACGAGCCTTTGCGCCGGGCTTTGGAGCCGCGCACCAGCACCGGTTTGAAACGACTGAACACGGTGCGAACACTGACCGAAGCCGGTGTGCCTACCATGGTTATGATCGCCCCCATCATACCTGCACTGAACGAACCTGAAGTGCCTGCCTTGCTGAAAGCCGCGGCCGAGGCTGGCGCCATTGGAGCTGGCTACACCGTGCTTCGGACCAACGGTGCGGTCAAGGCCGTTTTCGAGACCTGGTTGCACCAGCATTATCCGGATCGAGCGGCTAAGATCATGGCCCAGACCAAGGACCTGCACGGGGGATCCATGAACGACAGTTTGCCTGGGCGGCGTTTGCGAGGGGAGGGGAACTATGCTGCGAACATCAACAGGCTCTTCAAGGTGATGCGTTCGCGATACTTCGGGGACCGTATCCTACCCTCGTTCGACCGGTCGCAGTTCAAGGTTCCACTCCGTGGGCAATTGGATCTATTCGGGTAGAGAGGTGGGCGGCACTTGACCTCTGGTAGGTGATCTTGCTAGTTTAGTCGACGCTTTTGGTCAGATAGTCGACGAAATGACTACTTGATCAAGCACCACCGCCACCACCATGGATCGTATTTTTCGTGTCGTTCTGGTTGCGATCAGCATCCTCCTTTCGGGTCTTTGTCCGCAAAGCACAACAGCCCAGACCTTCCAACCGACCTTCAGTCAGTCGAACTTGGCTGGCGGCACATTCAACCAGCCGGTGGGGGTGGTCTGGGATGCGAATGGAAGGCAATATGTGTGGGAGAAAGGTGGCAAGGTGTGGATCGTTGAGAACGGGGTCCGCCTGGCACAACCCTTGATCGATATCGGCGAGGAAGTGGGCAACTGGCGCGACCACGGCATGTTGGGTTTCGCCCTGGATCCGAACTTCCTCACCAACGGCCGCATCTATCTGCTTTACACGGTGGACCGGCATCACCTGAAGAATTTCGGCACAGCGAATTACAGCGCCACAACGAACGAGTACTACGCGGCCACCATCATGCGGATCACGCGGTACACGGCCACGGGTCCCACCTTCAACACGGTGAACTATGGCAGCCGCTTCATCCTACTTGGTGAAACAGGATCCACTGGAGCGGTGCTGTTGCACGAATCGCATAGTACAGGATCATTGGCCTTCGGCCGCGATGGCACCTTGATGGCCACCATTGGCGATGCAGCGAGTTACAACAATACCGACGTAGGCAACGCACCGGACACCTACGACAACGTGGCACTTGCCGAAGGCATGATGCGATCAGCAGAAGATGTGGGTGCCATGCGTGCACAACTCTTGAATTGCCATAATGGGAAGATGCTTCGCTTGGATCCGAACACGGGCAATGGCGTACCGAGCAACCCTTTCTACGATGCCTCGGCGCCTCGTTCGCCCAAGTCGCGGGTGTGGGCAATGGGCCTACGTAATCCATACCGATTCACCTATAAGGAAGGAAGTGGAAGCACGAACCCAGCAGACGGCAACCCAGGCATCTTCTTCATTGGTGATGTGGGTTGGAACGGATGGGAAGAGCTGAAC
>JAEYWT010000197.1 GCA_023428865.1 Bacteroidota bacterium
TCACCGAACAGGTCAGTGGCCGAAAGCCCTAGTTCGTTCCACTGCCGCAGGTGTTTCTCGCTGATCGTAGCAGCACTCGTACGAAGGAAGACAACGGGCATGGGTACCCGCAACGCTTGGAACAGCCACCGCAGTTGGATCCAATAGGCCAACTCGCCACCACCGCCGATGTAGGCGATGTTGGGTAGGATGTGTTCCTGGTAGACCGGGCGCAAAAGCACGTTGGGAGAGAAGTCCTCCGGATGTGCTTCCACGCGTACGAGGAGTTCTTCCAAGGTCCACCGTGGTCCGCCATCCAAGGCTTGGAAGTGATCACCCTCCTGTACGATGCGTGAACGATGGCCGTTGCGCAGAAAGAACAAGTTGATCTCGCGGGCGTGCGCTTGCACCGTGTAGTGCGTTTCAATACGCTCGTTGGCGTAGGAAACGGCACGTGCCGCCACCTGGTTCACCAGCTCTTCGGTGATGATCGGTGCGAAGAGGCGTTTCAACGCGGGATCATCGCCATCCATGATCACCAAACCATAATGCCCGAACAGGTCGTGGATGAAGATACGCGTGGCTTCGGCTAGTGAGTGTTCTTCGGTGTAGGCCTTGCGCAGCAAGTTGGCCACCATCTCGGCTTCAGCACCGACACCGAGCGCGGCGATGGCTTCTTCCACCTGTGCTGCGATACCGTTCAACTTCATGCGACCAACAGCACCACCCACGGCACCTTGCCAACGGATGGTGTGGCCATTGATCACCGCATGATCGATCTCGGCGGCATCATGGTCTTCCGTGGCCATCCAGAACACGGGAATGACCGGTCGGCCCAGCTCAGCTTCGGTTTCACGCGCCAGGCGGATCGTGTTCAGGATCTTGTAGGGAACGTAGAGCGGCCCGGTGAACAAACACAGTTGATGACCGGTGGTGATGGTGAGGGCCTTGGGATCACGCAAGCGCCTCAGGTTCTCGCGCACCGCTGGATGCAGGTCCAGGGCAGCGTGTTGTTCATCCAGCGCTTGGCACAGCACACTACGGAACGCCGGATCGAAGTTTCGTGCCGCAGCGGCTTCCCGCAGTCCGTTCAGGTCAGGAGCGTACTCCAGGAACTGCCGCACGAAGGCATCATTGGCCAGGTGGTCGATCACCGGAGCGGCAAAGCGGCCGGTATCGGCGTAAGGGATGCGTTCCACCTGCATAAGGGGTGCAAAGGTAGCGGGGCCAGGGAACCGGTAAGGTGGAACAGGAATGGCGGCTGTGGTCTACATTTCGGATCGATACGTGTGACCATGGGAGGATCAGAAGCCCGCTTTCGTTCGCTGAAGGAGTTCTTCCCCTTTTACCTGAGCGAGCACCAGAACCCCACGAGCCGGGTGTTGCATTTCATCGGCACGGGCCTGATCGCCGTGTGGATCACACTCGCCTTGCTCACCCGCAACGCCACCTGGCTGTGGATGATACCGATCGGTGGTTACGGCTTCGCTTGGGTAGGCCACTACTTCTTCGAGCAGAACAAGCCGGCCACCTTCCAGTACCCGCTGTACAGCTTGGCGAGTGACTTCATCCTGTTCTGGCGTCTATTAACTGGGCGCGAACGTTTCCGCCCCTGAGCACACCACCAAACCCTTCGCGCCATGCCCATTCGAATGACCGATGACCGTAACGACCAACAGAGCAACCGCAGCAGACCGGGTGGCGGTGGTGGCATGAGCGGAGGTGGTGGCGGTGGCTTGGGTTCGCTCTTGCCGATGCTCATCGGCCTGTTGATGAAGAACCCGAAGCTGATGATCATCGTTCTGGGCATTGGCGCCGTACTCTATTTCACTGGTGGCCTGAAAGGCTGCTTGGGTGAAGGCGGCGGCGATATGAGCCAGTTGGTGAAGCTGGCTACAGGTGGCAACATGGATCCCGCGGTCTACGACAAGGCCGAAGTATTCGAACCCTTGGCAGACAATGCCAACGCTCCTTTGCCAGAGCGTCACACTTTGGAACAATACGCCCCAAAACGATTAAACCAAGGACAACAAGGCAGCTGTGTGGCCTGGGCTGCAGCGTATGCGGCACGCACCATCGTACAATCCGCAGCCACCAAGCAAGACCCGAACAGTACGGCCTTCAGCCCGGCCTACATGTACAACCAGATCAAGATCGAGAACAGCGACTGCCAAGGCAGCTACATCCAGCGCGCCATGGACCAGATGAAAGGTGGTGGTGCCCTACCCTTCAGCAAGTTCTCCTACACCGATCAGAGTTGTGCCAAGTTGCCCACGGAAGAAGAGCGTAGGCAGGCTTCGCAATTCCGGATCAAGGGATCGCAACGTCTTTCCCAAAGCGATGACCCCCGGTCCATGGTGGACATGTTGGCCATGAAACAACAGCTTTCGCAAGGTAGCCCGGTGGTGATCGGTATGATGGTAGGCGGCAGTTTCATGCAGGACATGATGGGCCAGGAAAAATGGTTGCCCACACAAAACGATTACGCCATGCGCGGTTTCGGAGGGCACGCCATGTGTGTGATCGGCTACGACGACTACAAGTTCGACAACGAGTACAAGGATGGTATGGGAGGCTTCCAGATCATGAACTCCTGGGGCCCGGAATGGGGAAAGAACGGCATCGCATGGGTGAGTTATGACGACTTCGCTCATTTCACCAAGGAAGCCTACTCGGTTTACCCGCAAGGCGAAGGAGTGGATGTGAAGCCGAGCAACTTCGACTTGCGTTTCGGATTGCCGATCGTGGATGATGCAGGCAAGGTCACGGGCCAGTACATTGCGTTGAAACATATGGGTGGTCGCACGTTCCGCACGGAAACACCGATCGCCAAAGGCACCCGATTCAAAGTGGAACTCACCAATAACACGGAATGTTATGCCTACTGCTTTGGGCAGGAGGTGGATGGCAGCAGCTACCTGCTGTTCCCGAATACGCCGAAGCATTCTCCCTATTGCGGCATTACGGGTACACGGCAATTCCCGCGCGACCAGAGCATGACGGCAGATGAAGTGGGCACCACGGATGTAATGACGATACTCGTATACAACCAGGCCGTCGACTTCAACCAAGTGGATGCTGCACTTAAAGCGTCTACGTCTGTAGGCATGGATGCCAAACTGCAAGCCGTGCTGGGCAACGAACTGGCCGACGCGCGCAGTTTGACCTATGCACAGGGAAAGACCTTCGGCGTCAGCGGACCGGCAACCCAAGCGGCCATGGCCGTGGTGTTGGAGATCGAGAAGCGATGAAACGGGCAACTCTGATCCTTCTCGCGTTACTGGTGATAGCGCAGTTCTTCCAGCCGGATAGAACGGTGCAAACCAATGATCCGGAACATGATCTGATCACCGTAACGCAGCCTGTTGCCGAGGTCCGCGACTTGCTGCAAACAGCGTGTTACGACTGCCACAGCGACCGCACCACCTACCCTTGGTACAGCTACATCACCCCGATCAACTTCTGGATGCAGGACCACATTGACGAAGGGCGGGCGGAGTTCGACATGAGTTCGTGGGGCCGTAGACGCACCAAGTGGCAGCGCCATAAGGCCGAGGAAAGTGCGGAAATGATCAGCGAAGGTGAAATGCCCCTACCCTCATACACTTGGATACACGGCGAGGCCCGGCTGAACACCACACAACGCAGTGCGTTGACGGATTTCTTCTTGGGGTTGAAAGCGACTATCCCAGCAGAAGCGGAAAACAAGCATTAGTCCACCACCGCCCGCAGATCGTGCTCGTTCGCCTCGGTGATGCGCACGTTCGTGAAGTCGCCCACGCGCAGGTGTACCTCATCGCTGAAGGGGATCAGCACTTCGTTGTCCACCTCCGGTGAATCGTATTCGGTGCGGGCGATCCAGTGGCCGTTCTCTGCTTTGTCCACCAACACCTTGTAGGTCTTGCCCACTTTGGCTTGGTTCAGTTCCAAGCTTATAGTGCCCTGTAATTCCATGATCTCCTGCGCGCGCTCCTGCTTTACGGCCTCGGGCACATCATCGGCCATGGTGTGTGCGTGGGTATCTTCTTCGTGACTATACGTGAAGGCACCAAGGCGATCGAAGCGCATCCGTTCGATCCAGCGTAGGCTATCGTCGTGGTCGGCCTGTGTTTCACCGGGGAAGCCGGCGATGAGGGTGGTTCGGATGGCGATCCCAGGAACTTTGTCGCGAATGGCGGAGACCAAGGCCTCGGTCTTCTCCTGTGTGATACCACGCCGCATGCGCTTGAGCATTTCCGTGCTGCCGTGTTGCAGGGGCATATCCAAGTAGTTGCACACGTTGCTGCGCTCGCGCATCACATCGAGTACCTCCATTGGGAAGCCGCTGGGGAACGCGTAGTGCAGGCGGATCCAGTCAATGCCTTCCACATCGCTCAGGCGCGCTACGAGTTCATCCAGGTTGCGCTTCTTGTAGATGTCAAGCCCGTAATACGTAAGGTCCTGCGCAATGAGGATGAGTTCCTTTACGCCTTGTTTCGCCAAGTTCTGCGCATTGGTCACCAACTGATCCATGGGGGTGCTTACGTGCTTACCACGCATGAGGGGAATGGCGCAGAAGGAGCACTTGCGGTCGCAGCCCTCGCTGATCTTGAAATAGGCGTAATGGGCCGGTGTGGTCAGTAGGCGTTCGCCAACGAGTTCCTTCTTGTAGTCGGCTTTCAGGGTCTTTAGCAAACGCGGTAGGTCGCGGGTGCCGAACCAAGCATCAACTTGTGGTATCCCATCTTTCAGTTCTGGCGCATAGCGTTGGCTGAGGCAACCGGTCACGTAAACTTTTTCGACCAGGCCTTGGTCTTTGGCCTTTGCGTAGCTGAGGATGGTATCGATGCTCTCCTGCTTGGCATTATCGATGAAGCCGCAGGTATTGATCACCACCACATTATGTTCACCGGAATCCGATTCGTGATCGACGGTGATCCCGTTGGCCTTCAGTTGGGCCATCATCACCTCACTATCGAAGGTATTCTTGGAGCAGCCAAGGG
>JAEYWT010000264.1 GCA_023428865.1 Bacteroidota bacterium
GGCATGAAGTGGAGCTTCCTCGCGAAGCCCGAAGGTGTGCCCCGCTACCTGGTGGTGAACGCCGACGAAAGCGAACCCGGCACCTTCAAGGACCGCTACCTGATGGAGCGGATCCCGCACATCTTGATCGAAGGGATGATCACGTCGAGCTTCGCGCTCGGCGCCAAGACCAGCTTCGTGTATGTGCGTGGTGAGTACTTCTACGTGGCCCGTATCCTGGAACAGGCCATCGCCGAAGCGAAAGCAGCGGGTTGGCTGGGTAAGAACATCCTAGGCAGTGGCTTCGATCACGAGATCCACGTGCAAGTGGGCGCCGGTGCTTACATCTGCGGTGAAGAGACAGCCTTGCTGGAAAGCCTCGAAGGCAAGCGTGGCAATCCGCGCATCAAGCCGCCCTTCCCGGCGGTGAAAGGCCTGTACGACTGCCCCACCGTGGTGAACAACGTGGAGACCATCGCCGCCGTAGTGCCCATCGTGAACGACGGTGGTGAGGAATACGCCAAGATCGGCATCGGTAAAAGCACTGGTACCAAGCTGATCAGTGCCGGCGGCAACATCAAGCGTCCCGGTGTTTACGAGATCGACCTCGGCATCACGTGCGACGAGTTCATCAACAGCGATGAATATTGCGGTGGCGTTGATGGTCGCGCGTTCAAGGCCGTGGTACCCGGTGGAAGCAGTGTGCCCATCGTGCCCTACGAACTATTCCTGAAGACACCCGCTGGCGAGAACCGCCTGATGACCTACGAAAGCCTCAGCGAAGGCGGCTTCGCACAAGGCACCATGATGGGTTCCGGTGGCTTCTACGCCTACAACGATGCGCAGTGCATCGTGCGCAGCACCTGGAACCACGCCCGTTTCTACCACCACGAGAGCTGCGGCCAATGCAGCCCTTGCCGCGAAGGCACCGGCTGGATGGAGAAAGTGCTGCACCGCCTGGAGCACGGCGAAGGCCGCACCGAGGATATCGACCTGCTCTGGGACATCCAGCGGAAGATCGAAGGAAACACCATCTGCCCGCTGGGCGATGCCGCTGCCTGGCCTGTGGCTTCCGCCATCCGCCACTTCCGCGACGAGTTCGAGTACCACGTCACCCACCGGGAAAAAGTGAAGGACCCGAAGCATTTTGCGCGGGAACCTTTCCGGAAGAGTGCCAAATTCGCGACCGCTTAGTCATGCCCAAGGTCACCATAGACGGCATATCGATCGACGTCCCCGACGGGACCACGATCCTGCAAGCTGCGCGCATGATCGGCGAGCGCAACGTGGCGGACCGCCATGTGGTGCCGCCGGCGATGTGCTATTATAGCAAGTTGAAGACAAGCGGTGGCTACTGCCGCACCTGCATCGTAAAGGTGACCAAGGGCAGCGACAAGGACCCGCGCCCCATGCCCAAGCCGGTGGCCAGTTGCCGCACGGCGGTTATGGACGGCATGGAAGTGGCCAACACCACCGATCCTGCGCTGATCGACGCGCGCAACGGCGTGGTGGAGATGCTGCTGATCAACCACCCGCTGGATTGCCCCATCTGCGACCAGGCGGGCGAGTGCCACCTGCAGGACCTGAGCTACGAGAACGGCAAGAGCGAAAGCCGCTACGAGTTCGAGCGTCGCACCTTCGATCCGATCGACATCGGCGACACGATCAAGTTGCACATGACGCGCTGCATCCTTTGCTATCGCTGCGTGAAGGTGGGTGAGCAGCTTACCGATGGCCGCGTACACGGGGTGATCAACCGCGGCGATGTAGCCGAGATCAGCACCTACATCAGCCAGGCCATCGAGAACGACTTCAGCGGGAACATGATCGATGTGTGCCCCGTGGGCGCGCTCACCGACAAGACCTTCCGTTTTGCGAGCCGGGTGTGGTTCACCAAGCCGGTGGATGCACACCGCAACTGCGAGAACCCCAAGTGCAGTGGCAAGGTGGTGCTGTGGATGAAAGGCAACGAAGTACTGCGCGTGACGGGTCGTAAAGACCAGTGGGGCGAGGTGGAAAGCTTCATCTGCAACACCTGCCGATTCGACAAGAAAGATGTGAATGCGTGGACAGTCGAAGGCCCGCGCAAGGTGGACCGCCACAGCGTGATAAGCCAAGGACACTACCAACTGAAGCGCGAACAAGCCCTGCTCGCATCGCCAGCACCGAACGTGCCCGAGCTGGCTAAACGCAAAGAACTCAAGGACCGATGATCATCACCACGGCCATCTTCCTGCTGGTGCTCTTCGTGATCACCTTGACCGTGGCGGCATACTCCACGTACGGCGAGCGCAAAGTGGCGGCCTTTTTGCAAGACCGCATCGGCCCCAACCGCGCGGGACCCTTCGGGCTGTTGCAGCCGCTGGCCGATGGTGCCAAGATGTTCATGAAGGAGGACTTCATTCCGGCCTCCGCGAACAAGCGCCTTTTCATCTTAGGTCCGGCCATTGCCATGACCACCGCCTTGCTCACTGGCGTAGTGATACCGTGGGGCGGCGAGCTGACCCTTTTCGGGGAGACCTTCAAATTACAAGGCACGGACCCCGAGATCGGCGTGTTGTATGTGTTCGCCATCGCCAGCATCGGTGTTTACGGCATCATGCTCGGTGGCTGGGCCAGCAACAACAAGTTCGCGTTGCTCGGTGCTGTGCGTGCTGCGGCACAAATGGTGAGCTACGAACTCGGTCTCGGCCTCAGCATCGTGGCACTGGTGATGCTCACGGGCACGCTCAGCATGGGCGGCATCGTGGACTACCAGATCGAGCATGGTTGGAACGTGATCTATCAGCCTTTGGGCTTCATCATTTTCCTGGTGTGCGCTTTCGCGGAAACGAACCGCGCACCCTTCGATATGCCCGAATGCGAAACGGAATTGGTGGGCGGTTACCACACCGAGTTCAGCAGTATGAAGCTGGGTTTCTTCCTGTTCGCGGAATACACGAACATGTTCATCAGCAGCGCGGTGATCGCCACGCTGTACTTCGGTGGTTACCACGTACCTGGCCTGGACAAGCTCGGCCTCGACCCGAACATCGCCACCTTGATCGGTACGGCCAGTATGTTCGCGAAGACCTTCTTCTTCATCTTCTTCTTCATGTGGGTACGTTGGTCCACGCCACGTTTCCGCTTCGATCAACTGATGAACCTGGGTTGGAAAGGCTTGATCCCCCTGGGCGTGGTGAACATGCTTATCACAGGCACCGTGTATTTTCTCTCTGAATTCTGGAAAGGATGAGCACGATGCAGCCCCTGACCAACCGCTCCCGTGTGGTGAGCGATAAGAAGATGACGCTGATCGAGCGTTTGTACTTGCCAGCGATGGCGGGTGGTCTGCTCATCACCATCAAACACTTCTTCCGCAAGAAACCCACGATCAAGTATCCGGAAGAGAAACGGCCCATCGCTGGCATCTACCGTGGTCAGCACGTGTTGAAGCGCGACGAGAAAGGCCGCGAGCGTTGTACGGCGTGCGGATTGTGCGCGGTGGCCTGCCCGGCGGAAGCCATCACGATGGTGAG
>JAEYWT010000347.1 GCA_023428865.1 Bacteroidota bacterium
CCTTTGTTGCTCAACCCTTCCATAGCGTCCAGCTATGCGCGGGTTTCGCGCCTCGGCTGCCCGAAAAACTCCTCCGGCTCGCTACCAAAAACTATTTTGAGATGGCTTCTACAGTTCCTCCGCTACCACTTCACGTACGCCAGGTACTTCGTGTTTCAGCAGGTTCTCGATACCTTGTTTCAAGGTGACCATACTGCTGGGGCAGCCGCTGCAAGATCCCCGCAACGAAACGGTCACCAAGCCATCTTCGAAGCTCTTGAACGCGATGTGGCCGCCATCGCCCTCCACTGCTGGGCGGATGTATTCCTCTAAGATGCGGATGATCTTCTCATCTTCCGGGCTCTTTGCCTCAGCATGGGTGCTGGCCCGTTCGTTGGCATCGGCCAGAGCTTGCGCTGGGGCATCCTCGTATACCACGCGGCCGTCGGTGCGTAGGTAGTCGGTGATGTAATCGCGCAGCTCCAGCATCACCAGATCCCAATCCACACTGTTGTTGCGTGTTACGGTGATGAAGTTGCTGCTGATGAACACTCCGGTTACGAACGGCAGGTTGAAGATCTTCTCCGCCAGGGGCGAAACTCCAACGGGTTCTTCCGGGCTGCGGAACTCCAACAATCGGCCATCCTGCACCAAGAGCCGATCGCACACATAACGCATCGTGAGCGGATTCGGGGTCGATTCAGCGTAGAGCGTGATCGGTGGGCGTTTCGTTGCGTCGGACATGGTAGGGCAGCGGTATGGGAACCGTATCGGGGTGCAAAGGTAGGACCGTTCAAGGCCTTGGCTTCCCAACAATGAAGGCAACACCCGGCGCCTTGTGTACGTTACAAGGCTACTTTTGCAACGCATGCGAGCCTTCCTCCATCGGCATACCTGGCTCACCTACTTGGTGTTGGCCGTGTTCCTGCTGGCTACGAGTGGAACGGTGTTGAGCCGCATGACCTGCTTGGAGCGCGGCCATTCCATTCTTAGCCTCGGTGCCGCTACCGATTGCTGCCCAGAAGAGGAGCACACCAGCGAAGTACCCACCTACAAGGCCACCTGTTGCGAGTTGGCCATGGTGCAAGGGGAAGGTGACGATTACCTGCCCAATAACAGCGCCGACCTGCTGTTCGTGGAAGCTTTCTTGAGCTTCCGCACCATTGAAGTGACGCAACCCGAGCCGGTGGTCGCGTTCACGTGGTTGCGCTCACGTCCACCGCCCTTATCAGTC
The DNA here is from genome assembly GCA_023428865.1 of Bacteroidota bacterium. Taxonomy (GTDB): domain Bacteria; phylum Bacteroidota; class Bacteroidia; order Flavobacteriales_F; family PHOS-HE28; genus PHOS-HE28. Next base: position 1,214 of record JAEYWT010000347.1, read on the forward strand.
TCCGATAGGCTTGCGGTGATCAGCGTACAGCGCGTCTAGTCCATTCCTGTTCCGCCTTCGGGCGAAGGGATCGTTGATACGGTCCGGTGTCCATTCAACGCACAACAGAAATGAACGCATGTTCCTACAACGCATTTTATTGCTCGCAACCGCACTCAGTGGTTGGTCGGGCATAAGCGCACAGATCACCGGCAGGGTGGTCAGTTCGCAGGACAATGAAATACTGCCAGGTGCCAATGTGGTCTGGCTCGGTACGAATGTCGGCGCGGCCACCGACGTCGACGGTCTGTTCTCCATCGCACCCCCTGAGCGGTGGCCGGCTACCTTGATCACTTCGTTCGTCGGTTTCAAACCCGACACCCTGGTGCTGCGCACCATGCCGACAGCTCCCTTGCGCGTGCAATTGCGCTGGGCAGTGGAAATGGGTCCGGTGGAAGTGGTGGAACGAGTAAGCGGTACCCGGCTCGATTCGCGCTCCATCAACGCTACGGAGATCATCGGACAAAAGGAGCTGAAGCGGGCGGCATGCTGCGACCTCAGTGAAAGTTTCGAGACCAACGCCACCGTGGATGTGAACTACAGCGATGCCATCTCGGGTACCAAGACCATCCGCATGCTGGGCCTCGATGGCAAGTATGCGCAGATCAGCCTGGAGAATCTCCCCTTCATTCGCGGACTCTCCACGGCGTACGGCCTTACGCTCGTACCGGGCACCTGGATCAAGGACATCAATCTGAGCAAAGGCATCGGTACAGCGGTGAACGGTCCCAATGCCATGACTGGCCAGATCGATCTGTGCCTGCTCGATCCGTTGACCGAGCCGCCTGTCTTCGTGAACCTTTACGGTAACTCGCAGGGCCGTATGGAAGCCAATATCCACCTGGCGCAGCGGACCGGTGCCAACAGTGGAAATTTGCTGCTTCTGCACGGGAATCTGTTCCAGCAGGACATGGACCAGAACAACGATGGTTTCATGGATTCACCACGCACCCGGCGCTTCAATGTGATGGATCGCTGGATGCGACGCACCGATCGCGGGATGACGCAGCTTGCCGTGCGCTACGTGGTGGATGAGCGTATCGGGGGGCAGACAGCCATGAGCATGAACGACCCCGAACATGCCATCCATGCCGGTGATCCATACGTGGTGGACATCCGTAACGAGTTGGTGGATGTCGTAGGCAAGCAAGGTATCATCTTCAAGAACGATCCCTCGAAGAGCGTGGGTATCATGTTCGCCCTGCGCCGACACGACGCAGCTTCGCGTTTCGGCCGCCGCAATTACACCGGGCTACAGGAGAGCGGCTATGTGAGCACGGTCTACCAGATGCTCGTCGGAAAGGGAAGTGATCAGCTCAAAGCCGGTCTTAGTTTCCAGTTCGATGAGTACAACGAACGTTTCCAGGATAGCAGCTTCGCGCGTATCGAGCGTATGCCCGGGATCTTCGCAGAATACACCCTGCAACGCCATGCGCTCACCGTGGTTGGCGGATTGCGCGCCGATGCAAATTCCTATTTCGGAAATACGGTGAGCCCGCGTGTCCATGTGAAGTACGACCTGGGGCCGCTCACCAATTTCCGTGTATCCGCCGGCCATGGTTTCCGCTCTGCGAACCCATTGGTGGAGAACGCCGTGGTGCTGGCCAGCTCGCGCCGGGTGGTCACCGAAGGAGCCTTGGGTATGGAGCGCACATGGAACTTCGGCGCATCGTTCCTGCATAAGTTCAAGTGGCTCGAACGCAAGTGGGCCTTCGGGGTGGATGCATACCGTACCGAATTCCTTGCGCAAGTGATCATCGATATGGACAGGCATCCGCGTACCGTGGCGTTCTACATGCTCGATGGGCGCTCTTATGCCAACAGTTTGCTCACCGATGTGCAGGTGGAACTGAACCACGTTGTCGACCTGAAGCTCTCGCACCGCTGGTACGATGTGCGCACCACCTACGACGGCGTGTTGCGCGAGCGGCCCTTTACCCCACGGCACCGCGGCATGGTGTCACTGGCCTTCGCCGATGTGAAGGAGCATTGGCGGGCCGATCTTACCTGGAGCCTTTTCGGCCAAGGGCGCATTCCTTCCACCACGGCTAACCCCGAGGCCTACCGTATGCCGGAACGGTCTCCGGCATACAGTACCGTACATGCTCAGCTAACGCGCATCATCGGCACCTGGGAGGTGTACCTGGGCGTGGAGAACCTCTTCAGTACCATCCAGCGTCAGCAGATCATCGCCCCTGAAGATCCCTTCGGCCCGTATTTTGATGCCTCCATGATATGGGGGCCAACCAACAAGGCCATGTTCTACGGTGGCCTACGCTTTGCCTTGAACAAGAAGAACACAACGGACAACGATCGACCATGAAGAAGCTCATCCTCCTATTCAGCCTCCTCGTCGCCACACCACTGCTGGCGCAAGATGGACACGTCCCCGAAAAAGGTGGTCCGAAGGTGGCACACCTCGATATCCACACCAGCACGGTGTGTGACATGTGCGAGCAGACCATCGAAGAGAACCTGATCTACGAGAAAGGCGTGAAGAAAGTCGATGTGGACCTGGCCAAGAGCGAGATCCATGTGGAGTACGATCCAAAGAAGAACACACCCGACGGACTTCGCAAGGCCGTGGCCAAACTGGGCTACATGGCAGATGATATCCCCGGTGATGAAGCGGCGTTCAAGAAACTCCCCGCCTGTTGCCAGAAGGAGGGCTGTGGGAAGATGCCGGTGAAGGAGTAGGGGGCAGTGTTCGTAGTTGACAGCGTGCTTCGCGATAGCGGAACCTAAGGAGGGCCGTTGCTATCCAGGAGCAGCAACAACGCCGAGCTGTGAACTGTCAACTACGAACTACGACCTCATAACGAACAACCCACCAGCAATGTCCCTTATCCGTTCCGTCCGCGGCTGCACGCCACAGTTCGGTGCCGACGTCTTCCTGGCCGAAACATGCGTGGTGATCGGCGATGTGATCACTGGCGACCAATGCAGCGTGTGGTACAATGCGGTGGTGCGTGGTGATGTCCATAGCATCCGCATCGGCCATCGGGTGAACATCCAGGATGGCGCCGTGCTGCACGCCACTTTCGAGAAGTGTGGCCTTACCATCGGCAACGATGTGAGCATCGGGCATAATGCCATCGTACACGGTTGCACCATCCACGACAAGGTGCTGGTGGGCATGGGTGCCATCGTAATGGATCAAGCCGTGATCGGCAGTGGTAGTGTGATCGCAGCCGGTGCGGTGGTCTTACAGAATACCGTGGTGGAACCCGGCAGCCTCATGGCTGGTGTGCCCGCCAAGCGGATCGGCACGGTGAGCAAGGAGTTGAGCGAAGGCGAGATCGAACGGATCGCTGGCAATTACCTCAAGTACGCCAGCTGGTTCAAGGAAGGCTGAGCGCGCCGTCCATCCACGAGCCCTGGCGTACAACCGCACCCGCAAGGCGTAGGCGATCAAGCATCGCCGTGAATTCAGCGGTGCTGCCACTCGTGTAACAGGTCAGGTCCCCTCGTTGATCGTTCGGTGCCTTGATGCCATCGCGGTGTAGAACGCGTTGCAATTGTCGTGCTATCGCCGGTGCCGGGTCGATCACACGCACCTCCGGGCCAACGATCCGTTCGATCAGCGGGCGCACGATGGGGTAGTGGGTGCAGCCCAACACCAACGCATCGATGTTGCGGGCCAGCAAGGGTTCCAACCATCCGCGTAGCATGTCTTCGGTCGCGGGTGTATCGAATTCACCCGATTCGATCTGTTTCACCAAACCAGGACAAGGTTGGTGCAAGACCTCCACGCCATGTGCGAAGCGCTCCACGATGGTGGCGTACAGCTCACTTTGGAAGGTTGCCACCGTAGCGATCACGCCCACCACGCCGGTGCGGGTGTGCTCTACTGCTGGCTTCACGGCGGGTTCCATACCTACGAAGGGGACATCCGGATGAGCTTCCCGCAAGGCCCGCAACGCTGCTGCGGAGGCCGTGTTGCACGCTATCACGATCACCTTAGCGCCTTTCGCGAGCAGGGCTTCCGTAATGGCGAAACTGAATTCACGCACCTCGGTCAATGATCGGGGCCCATACGGCACATGCGCACCATCGCCGAAATAGAGCAGGCGCTCCATGGGGAGCGCCTGCCTGATCGTAGCCGTTACCGTAAGCCCACCGATCCCTGAGTCGAAGATGCCGACAACACCTTCGTTCTTCCTAGGGCGTTGCGCGGGCGGGGTGGCGCTGTTCACCGGTGTTACGAGCTTATCACTTCATGCCGAGCTTGGCTTTCACCGCGCTCATCAGATCAACTCCGCTACCGGTGAATACCAACATACCTGCACTGGAGTCGATCACGTAGGTGAATCCTTGTTCACTGGCGATGGCACGGATCGCTTCATCAGCGCGTGCAAGGATCGGTTGCATCAGCTCGCGCTCCATCTTCGCCACATCCTCTTCGGCCTTTTCTTCTGCTGCCATGATGCGTTGCTCCAGTTCCTGTAGCTCGCGCAGGGCCATGTTCTTCTCCGTGTTCGTGAGGCCGCCGTTGGGGTTCTCCAACGTCGCACGCTTGGCGGTGTATTCGTCGGCCATCGCTTTCAACCGGCCTTCCAAGGTCTTGGTGAAGCCATCCAACTTGGTGGCTGCAGCGGCGCGCTCGGGCATGTCCAATACCAAACGGGTACGGTCGATATGGCCTAGCTGCATCTCCTGTGCGGACGCTGCTATGGGCGCCAGCAAGGCCACGGCCAAGAGGCCAGCGAATAGGGTGGGTCGTGTTCGCACGTGACGGTTCGCTTACTGGATGCCGAGCTTGGCTTTCACCAAGGGCAGGATGTCCTCACCCTTGTCGTGGTAAAGCACGACTCCGGTGCTCACATCGAATACGTAGGTGAAATTGTTGGCGGCTGCCACATCGGAAATGGCTTGGGTGGTGCGTTCCACCATGGGACGTAGCAGCTCCTCTTCCTGCTTGGAGAGGTCTTCCTGTGCCTTTTCCTGTGCCGCTTGGATGCGTTGCTCCAGATCACCGATCTCGCGCAACGCCATTTCCTTTTCGGTCTGCGTCATGGTCTCTGCACGCCCTTGTGCATCGGCCACCTTGGTCTGGTATTCGTTGCCCATCGCTTTCAGGCGCTCATCCAGCGTTTTGGCGAAGGCTTGCATCTTGGTCTCCGCATCCTTGCGCTCGGGCAGCATCAACATCAGCTTCTGCCGGTCGATATGACCAAGTTTCAAGGTTTGCGAGAAGGCCGCGGGAATGCTGGTAAGTGCGATCGCGCAGGCGAGTACGATACGTTTCATCGTCATTTGGTTTTCATCGGTTGGCTACCACCGCGGTCCATGCCCTGCTGTGGTGTGGTCTGTTTGCCGCCGGGGTCTCTTTCCGGGCTCTGGGGTTCATCGGTGGGGTCCTTGCCGAAATCCTCGTCCTTATCGTCTCCCCCCGCTTTTTCCTTGCCGGGTCGGATACCAAGCTTCCGCAACACGGTGTCGCTCTTGTCGTACTTCTCGCTGGCGAAAAGCAGGTTGCTCGATTGCCCGCCCACATCAAACACCGCGATGTAGCTCTGCCCGGCCACTTCTTTCACGGCATTGTACACACGGTCTTGGATGGGCTGGATCAGCTCCGTACGCTTCTTGAAGAGGTCACCGTCCGGACCGAATCGTTTCTTCTGCAGATCACGCGCTTCGCGTTCGCGCCGGTCGATCTCGTCCAGCCGCGAGCGCTTCATCTCTTCGGTGAGCAGGATGGCTTCGGCGTTGTACGCATCGCGCATACGCTTGATCTGCTGGTAACGGTCGTCGATCTCCTCCTGCCATTGTTTCGAGGAGCGGTCCAGTTCCTTCTGCGCCGAGGTGTATTCGGGCATCTGGTCCAGGATGTAGCGCGTGTTCACGAACGCGATACGCTGGGCCTGAATCTGCGGCGCTAATGCCAGCAGGGCCAGGAAGCCGAGTGTGAGGAGGGTCTTGCGTTTCATGCGGAAGCCGTCGAAAGTAGGCGATCCGGTAGGTTCGGATCAGAGTTCGCCAAGATCTATGCCGATCGTGAAGTGGAACTGGCTGCGGGCCATGTTCGGCTGGCCGGGCACGTCGTCCAAGCGCCAGCCATAATCAAGCCCCATGGGGCCGAACATGGGCAGGAACAAGCGTAGACCCAAACCGGCCGAACGGTACAGTTTGAAGGGGTCGAAGTTGTCGAAGGAGCTCCAGGTGTTACCCGCTTGGGCGAAGGCCAAGGTGTAGATGGTGGCCGAGGGGTTGAGCGATACTGGGAAACGCAGTTCCGTGGTGTACTTCGCAACAACGAAGTTCCCGATGTTCGGTGATAGCGAGAAGTCGTCGTAGCCGCGCAGACCCACCACTTCACGCCCATCCAGCTGGAAGCCTGTAAGCGCCGCACCACCCAGGTAGAATCGCTCGAAGGGGGAGTTGCCCACCGCATCGTTGTACCGCCCGAGGAAGCCGAAGCCAGCACGGGCCATCAGCACCAAGTTGTGGCCGCTCTTGCTCCTTGTGAGCATGTTGAACCACTGGGTGGTGAATTTCCACTTGTGGAATTCGGCCCATTGGTAGCGCTGCTCGGGAGGCAAGGTGCGGAAGTCGCGACCACCAGGGAACCATAGCGAGAACGGTGGCGTAGCCTTCACGCTGAAGGTGATGTCCGATCCGGTGCGTGCGAAGAACGGCTGGTCCACCGAGTTGCGCGAGACCTGGAATTGGTATGCCAAAACGTTACTGTTGCCGTTCACGAAGTCGAACACCACACCACCACTGCTGAAGTTTCGCAGGTCGTAGTTCTGGTAGCTGAGGTTCTGGCGCAGGATGAAGTAGTCGTCTGGCCAGGTGAGGCGTTTGCCCAAGCCCAAGGTGGTTCCCCAGATCACCAGCTTCTGTAGGTTCGGGTTACGTACTCGGCCTTCATTGGTATTGATGTATGTGGTCTGGCCATTGGACTGTACCGAGCAATAGCCGGAGAAGCTGAGCGAGTTCGGCTTGCGGCCACCGAGCCATGGCTCCACGAAGCTCATGCTGTAGCTCTGGAAGAAGCGACCATTGGTCTGCGCACGCAGGTTCAAGGTTTGGCCATCACCAGCGGGCAGTGGTGTCCATGCTCCTTTCTTGAAAGTGTTGCGCAAGCTGAAGTTGGTGAACGATACACCGAGTGACATCACTACGCGGCCCGCGCCCCAACCACCGCTCAACTCTAGGCGGTCACTGGGTTTCTCTTCCACCGTGTACTCCAGATCCACCGTGCCGGAACGCGGGTCCTGGATCGGATTCACTCCCAAGGTCTCGGGGTTGAAATATCCCAGCGTGCTCAATTCGCGTTGGGTACGCATCACATCGCTGCGACTGAAGAGCTGGCCGGGTTTCGTTCGGATCTCCCGCCTTATCACGTGCTCGTTCGTTTTGCTGTTCCCCTTGATCAGGATGCTGCGGATGCGGAACTGACGCCCTTCGCGGATCCGCAGGTCCAGGTCGATGCTGTCGCCTTCCACGAGGATCTCCACCGGATCGGGGTAGAAACTGAGGTAGCCATCGTCCATGTACAAGGAGGAGATGTCGCGCCCTGTGGGGTTCATGTACAGGCGGCTGTCCAGCAACTTCTTGTTGTACACGTCGCCCTTCTTGATGTTCAGGATCGACTTCAACGTGTCGGAGTCGTGCTTCGTGTTGCCGGTGATGTAGACGTTACGCCAATGGAATTTCTGCCCTTCATCCACGGTGATGTCGATGCGCACCCGGTTCTCGCTCACGTAGTACATGGTGTCCTTCACGATGGCGGCGTTCCGGAAGCCTTTCTCGTTGAAGACATCGAGCATGGCGTTCTTATCCGCCTTGTAATCGGAAGAGATGAATTTGCTGCCGCCGAAGAAATTGTACCAGCGTTTGCGCTTGGTCTTCTTCATGGCACGACGCAGGCGTTTTGAAGGAACCTCTTCGTTGCCCGTGAAGGTGACGTCCTTGATCTTCACCTTCGGGCCTTTGTCCACCTTCAGGATCAGCAGCACGCTGTTCTCCATCAAGGTA
>JAEYWT010000392.1 GCA_023428865.1 Bacteroidota bacterium
CATGACTTACTGTGAGGCTTTGGGGTGCGAACAGTTCGGACAAGGCTTTTACCAGGTCGTTGAAGAACACCGCGAGGTCAACGTTGCGCAGATCGGGTAGTCCGTAAAGCTTGTGGTGTACGAGCGCGATGGTATCGATCCGTCGTTTACCACGCAGGAACTCATATTTAACCGGTCCATCGTCCAAGCGCGTGGCTTGTAGGTTCAACAAGCTGCTTACCACCTGTAGGTTGTTCTTCACGCGGTGGTGTACCTCGCGGTTCAGCACCTCGCGTTCCCCCAACGCTTTGGCGAGCTTAAGCTCCTGCGATCGGTTGCGCCTCGCCTGTTTGCGGATGCGATCATCCGAGAGCCGTTTGCGTGTCCATGCCATCACTAGGAGTGTGATCAGTATCGCCAACAGGATACCCGCAATGAACAACGCTTTGCGCTCCGGGTCTATCCAGCCGTTCATCGCTATCGGGTCGATCACCACCCCCATCTTCAGCTGCTGCCCGTGCAATGAATAGCTGCTCACCATGGCCAGGTACTTCTTCTCGTTCAACCGCAGTGCGAACTGGCCACTGGTCTTGTTCTGAAGCCAGGTGGCGAGTGCAGCACGGCCAGCTATGCTCTCTTCGGTGGTGGTGTCGGCAACGTTGCTCAATAGCGAACGGCCAAGGTCATCGGCCAGGACCACTGCCGGCCTGAAGTCGTCCGTGCGCCGCGCATCGAACCAATCCGATCGTGTGATGTCCACCGTGAACTGTAGAATGCGATAGGGTTGGTCAGGAGCGGAACCACGGATGAGGTAGGACAGTTGCAGCAATGGGTTCGTCGATGTGTCCGGCCCGCTCAAGGTCCAGATCGGTTCGCCACGGGTATCTTCCAAAGCCTTGCTGAACCACAGCCGCTCACGCGGATCGTTGTCACGCTCGTGTAGCCAAGGGCCTCTTACCACAGCATGTGATGGCCCCGGAGAGAAGGCCATGCGTATCGGTGGCCCATCCTTCGAGCCTTCCGCGATCCGGCTCACCAGGTAGACCGTATCCCTTCTGGAAACAGCGAGTTCGTTCCCGTATTCATCGGCCAACCGGATGGTCATGATGGGCCAATGGGTATCCAGCAAAGGGAACCAGCGTGTGAACAGCAGCACACTGTCCGGCTGATCCACCGCCGCACTTTCTTCCCGGATATCCTCCGCCAGTTCATGGGTGAATCCATCCAGGCGGAGCCTTACCAATTGCTGTACGCTTTGAAGCGCGAGTTCGGCCAGATCATGTCTCCGTTGGTTCACCTTCAATGCACCCCAGATGATGGCGCCAACACTCAGCGCCAGTGTACACCCGATGGCAACGAACAACCCACCACCGCTTGCTCGACTCCCGCTCATGGACACGCGTCTATGGTCACTACCGTGCGGGTAAGCTCCGCCTCGGCATCACCGCTCTTGATCTGTTCCGTGGTCAGCTGTTCCGGAACGAAATACACACCATTCAGCTTGCCGGTCATGGTCTGTCCCGCGCGTATGCAGGTGTCAGATTCCAATACCTCCACTGTGCGACCTTGGTAATACAGGTCGATCGCCAGCGCGATACGCCTATCTTCTTGTGTGGTGTTCTTCAGCCGCAGCAACAGTTCGCTCGGTTTGCCCGTCGGATGATTCCACCGATAGGCCATCTCCACGCCATCGCGTTCTCCTTTGTGTACGTACTTCCCTTGTGCAAGGCCAGCCAGGGGTAAGAGCAAGGTGATGGCGACGAGGTACCTCATGCGGTGAACGAAGCTAATGACTGGATCGTACGGTCGATCCCAACAGGGTCTACATCCATATGGGTCACCATGCGCAATTTACCTGCACCGAAGGGCATGGCAAGGATGCCATCCGTGCGCAAATGTGCGAGCAATGATCCCACCTTCACCGGATCCTTCAGGGTGGCAACAACGATGTTGCTCTGCACGGGTAGTACATGATCCACATAGGATAGCTGTTCCATGGCTTCGCCTAGTTTGGAAGCATGGGTGTGGTCAATGGCCAAGCGCTCCACATGGTGGTCCAGCGCATGCATGGCCGCCGCTGCAAGTACACCGGCCTGGCGCATGCCGCCACCGAAACGCTTGCGCACACGCCGTGCTTCGTGGATGAAGCTGTTACTGCCCACTAACACACTACCCACTGGAGCACCCAATCCTTTGCTCAGGCAAATGGAGATCGAATCGAAAGGCGCGCCCCAGGATACGGCTGGAACACCAGTGGCCACGATGGCATTGAAGATCCGCGCCCCGTCCATGTGTAAGGCAAGGCCTAGTGCACTGCAAGTTGTTCTGATGTGCTCCACTTCCTTCAGATCCCATAAGGAACCACCGCCGCTGTTATTGGTGTTCTCGATGTTCACCAATCTGGTTCGTGCCAGGTACGGATGCTCAGGGTCGTGGTAGGCGGCGCGCACATCCGCCGCGGTGAAACGGCCCCGGTCGTGAGGCAATAGCTTAACGCTGCACCCACTGTTCGCCATCACCCCACCACCTTCATACCGGTAGATATGTGCGCCTTCTTCACATAGTACCTCATCACCAAGCCGGGTGTGTACGTGTATGGCGATCTGGTTGGTCATGGTGCCGCTGGGGCAGAAAAGGCCGGCCTCCTTGCCGAACAGGGTGGCCAGGCGCTGTTCCAGTGCATTCACCGTGGGGTCTTCACCGAAGACATCATCGCCCACGATGGCGGTAGCCATGGCCTCGCGCATAGCAGGCGTGGGCCGGGTAACCGTGTCGGAACGTAGGTCGATCATCAGTGGGCCAAGATAGTCGCCGTTAGCGGCGTCGGCTCACCAGCAGCCCATCGCGCAGGGGTAGGAATACACTATCCACACGCGGGTCGTTGCTTACTTGCTCGGCATAGGCTTTCAGCGCGTGTGTGTCGCCATCTTCCGCAGGTTCCAATACCTTGCCGTTCCACAACACATTGTCTGCGATGATGAGGCCGCCGGGTTCCATGCGGTCCACCACAAGATCATAGTACCGGAGATAGTTCGATTTGTCCGCATCGATGAACACCAGGTCGAAGTTGCCTTCGATCCTTGGGATCACCTCCACTGCTGGTGCTATGTGTTGTCGGATCCGATCGTTCACACCCGCTCTGCGGAAGTACCGATCAGCGATCGTTGCCACCGGGCTGAAGATGTCGATGGTGTGCAGGATGCCATGGGGTGCAAGCCCTTCGACGAGGCACAAAGCACTGTAACCGGTGAAGGTGCCGATCTCCAAGGCCAGACGAGGCTTCACCAGGTGGCTCAACAAGCTCAACAAGCGCCCTTGTACATGCCCGCTGAGCATGTTGGGCAATTCCGTGGCAGCCTGTGTTTCCGCAGCAAGTTCGCGGAGCAGCTCAGGCTCTGTCTGGCTGTGCTTACGGGTATAAGCATCCACGGCATCGGCGATCGTTATCGGCATGGTGGTTCTTTCCATGAAGGAAGGTGCAAATTACGTTGATCACCGTAGGTTGTTCCTGTATCCAACATGCTCCTTAGTGCGTTCAAATCCCAAACAACAAGTCTCCGTGAACATGAGGGAATTCCTACTCGCGTCGTTGATGTGTTCTGCAGGGTCCTTGGGCGCACAGAATGGTTGGCAACATGTCGGCCTTACCGGCATCAGCCCCTCCACCGGCCTTCAATTCACGAACGGCGAATTGATCTTCCATCCGTCGGGTAATCTCGGTCGCTTGTATCGCACCAACGATGCCGGGCAGAACTGGGACTCCACGCAGTTCAATGCCACTGGTCGGTCATGGAAATATGCGGCGCATGGGGAACACGAATATCTGAGCTTCTACAATGGGTACAGTGGTGGTACTGTG
>JAEYWT010000044.1 GCA_023428865.1 Bacteroidota bacterium
CTGCGTTACCCATTGCAAACGGCCTTGCATACCGGCCTAGCGCTCTTCCAACTGGGCGAATTCGGTTTCATTCTGGCCATACCCGGTATGGAAATGGATCTATTGAGCCCGGAACATTACCAGATCTTCCTATCGGTGAGCATCCTGAGCATGGGAGCCACACCGTTCCTGTTGGAATATGCCGATCGGATCGTGCGACGCTTCTTCCTCTCCTTCGTGCCGAAGCCCGTGGGGCGCCGCCTCAACAGGTTGGTGCGCGTGAAGCAGGAAGGTGAACGGTCCACGGCCAAGGCGCTTACGGACCATGTGGTGATCGTCGGTTTCGGGTTGAACGGGCAGAACGTGGCCGGTGCTGCGTTGGATTCGGGCATACGCTGTGTGGTGATCGATACGGATGTGGAACGGATCAATGCCGCCAAAGGCATGGGCCTGCAAACGCTCTTGGGCGATGCGGCGAATACCCATCTGTTGGAACAGGCCCATGTGGAACGTGCCCGTGTGGTGGTGGTAGCCATTGCCGATGCTGTGCAGACCAAGCAAGTGGTATCGGCTGTGCGCGTGTTAAGCCGAACGGCGCATGTGATCGTTCACACCCGTTACGTGCGCGAAATGCAGGCCAACTTCGACATCGGCGCCAACGAGGTGATCCCCGAAGAGTTCGAAACGAGCATCGAGATCTTCCACCGCGTTTTGCGGAAGTACCTGGTGCCGGAAGCACGGATACAAGGGCTGATCGGTGCCATCCGTAACGATCACTATGGCCGGTTGCGCGGCGGTGGTAATCGGGTAAGGAAGAAGGAAGAACCCTTGACCATTCCCGGGTTGGAGATCGCCACGCTGCCTGTAACACTTGGCCGTGGCAAAGTGGTGGGCCGCACCATCGCCGAGGTGGCGTTGCGCGAACGCTATGGGATCACGGTGCTGGCCATCCGACGCGGCGGGCGCTACATCACCAATGTGAACGGTAGTGCGAAGATCCTGACGGACGACCTGCTGTACCTGCTCGGCTCGCCCGAGAACATCGTGAAGCTGGACCACGACCTGCGGTGAAACCCGGGCTGCCCTTCTTCCGTTGGAAGGGCATTACCATGTCCACAGCAGCTATCCAGAATATCGTAGACCACATCCTCCTAGTGGACGATGAGGACGATTGCAACTTCGTAACCAAACTGGTGCTCAAGAAAGCAGGCTACAAAGGCCGCTTGACCACCTTCACCGCAGCGGACGATGCGCTGAGCTACCTGCGCGAAGGTGGCGACCGTCCGGATCTGATGTTCGTGGACATCAACATGCCCAAACACACGGGCTTCGACCTGCTCACCATGTGCGAATCGGAAGGCTTGCTCCCGAACGGATGCACCAGTGTGATCATGTTCAGCAGCAGCAACCGACCCGCTGATCTTGAAAAAGCCCTCTCTTTCCGCTCGGTACTCGGCTACGTGGAGAAATCGCTCACCGTAGAGAGTTTCGAACGTGTAGTGCGCGACCATGAGCGCACCCGATAATGACAAGTGTTATACCTCTCACAACTGCTCCCTCTCCCATGAAGAAGATCCTGATCATCGAAGATGAAACGATCATTTCGTTCGGCTACCGCCTCCAGCTGGAGCGGATGGGCTTTGAAGTGATCGGAACCGCGCGCAGTTCCGAAGAAGCCGACGCCCTGCTCAGCGAGCAACGGCCCGACCTCATCATCATGGACATCTACCTGAAAGGCCAGAAGAACGGCCTGGAACTGGCTCAGGAGATCCATGCCAAGGATGCCATTCCGGTGCTCTTCCTGACCGCCAGCACCAAGCCGGAGACCATCGCCGCCATCAGCGCACTGAAGGATTGCCATTACCTGAGCAAACCCATCAACGCCGATACCCTGGAAGATGTGCTGCACCGCTTTTCGCAAGCCACCCATACCCGATGAAGGCGACCGCCGAACAGGCCGAGCTACTGCACACCTTCTCCCACGACCTGCGCAACCGACTGATCGGATTGCAACAGGTGCTGGATCGACTGAAGGAACCCGGTGATGAAGCCGAGCGAGCAGAGCTGAGCTTGTACGGCGAACAGCAATTCTTCAAGGCGCTGCGCGAAGTGGAAAAGTTGATGGACGCGTTCCAATTGGAGCGTGGCACCCTCGCGTTGGACCGCCAACCCACGGCATTGGACCTGCTCGTTCAAGAGCGGGTGGAGCTCCTCCGGTTCCGCACCGAGCGCAAGCAGCAGGTGGTGGAGCTGGACCTTCAGGCATCGGTGATACTACCGATCGATGCGCGCGTGATCGGCGATCTGATCGACGCCCTGCTCACCAACGCCTCCAAATTCTCTCCGGCCGGTTCCACCATCCAGGTGCAGCTCCGTGCTGATGAAGATGAGGCCACTCTGCATGTGTGCGACCACGGCGTTGGGTTGAGACCGGCCGACCTGGAAGAGGTCTTCGTGCGTTTCGCCTGGCTCGAAAGCCGACCGACGGGCAACGAATCGCAAGGGCGCGGTACACTGGCAAGAGCACTTCATTGGGCGAGCGCTCATGGTGGCAGCCTTGCCGCAAAAAGCAAGGGTGAAGGCGCTGGTTGCACCTTCACCCTCCAGTTGCCTCTCTGTTAGTTACGAGTGCTCCATTTCGAGGACCCGCTTGATCAGCTTGGCCACCCGTTGGCCGCGTGAGTTCACGGCTACGTTGAATTCCAGCGTATCACCCACCCGTAGGTCACCGAATTCGGCATCCACCAGGTCTTCACGCAGGAAGAACAGGTTGTTATCCGGGAAACGGATGAAGCCGTAGCCGTTCATCAAGCTCATCACCGTGCTGGTGTGGCGCGATTCCGGATCGAAATCCACCGGCAATTCCTCCGCCTCACGCGGACGGTCGTCGCGCATCACGAAGAAGTCGCGGATCAGTTCATCATCCTCCTTCAGCCCTTCCTCGATCAGGTCGTGCATGGGCAGCGGATAGGTGACCTCGTTCCAGAGGTCGGTGCTGGTGCGGGTGTACTGCTGCTCGCCGGTCTCGGCATCGGTGAACTCGAAGTCCCACCCGAGCAGCATGGTCTTGCAACCCAAGGCGTGCAGTTTGCGCACCAAGGGAACATGGTCTCCATCGGAAGCCACGAGCACCACCACGTCGTAACGTTTCAGCATGCAGAGCTCGTAGGTCTCCAGGGCCATGAGCACATCGATGCCCTTCTCCTTCTTGCGCCCCATCATGTCCTTCAGTGGAAGGTAGTGGGTCTGCACGTTGTTATACATCAGCACATCGTCGAACACCCGGTCGTGGTAGAGCTGGTTGGCCTTTTCGTTGGCCTCGCGCGCGCTGAACCGACCGCGGAAGAAATGCGCATCGATGATGTGGCAGAGGTTTGGCCGGGTATCCTCACGCTCGGCCACCATGTGTTTGACGTAATCGTGCAGGCCGCCGATGTGGATGCGACGCCTGTGAGAGTGCACGTAGTTGTAGTAGTTGCTTACGTGGGTGTAGTAGCTCCCATCGTAGAACACACCGATCTTGAGGGCTTGGTTGCCGTTACTTACAGTTGGCATGGATCATGAATGAGGGACAAATGTAGGACCCCGGACCAACCTGCCGCCGTTATCTTGCGACCTCCATGCGCTTGACCCTCGTTCTCTTGACCCTACTGGCCTGCTGGCAGGGTCGTGCCCAGGACCTTGCGCAACCGCCTAGTGCAGCCCTTAGTTTCTCCCGCTCCGTAAGCGTTCCCTTGAATGCCGTGCAGCTCTACCATGCCGCCTCGGAGGCATATACGTGGACCTTCGGGAAGGAACCTGGGGCAAAAATGTTGTTAACAGACAAAGCCACGGGCACCATCAAAGGCATTGCCAGAATGAACTTCCGCTCGGCGATGCTTACCGGGCGGGAAGAGACCATGGGCACCGTGAGTTATGTGGTCTTGGCCCAAGTGAGCGCCGGGGAATGCCGGATAACGGTGACCGAGTTGATCCATACCGGGAACAAGAACACCAGTCGCGGCGGTATCCACCTGAAGCAGTTGGTGAGGAACGACGACCAGGTTTACCCGGCCGGTGGAATGGGACGTAGCAACCTTATCCGCGTACACCGCGAGCTGCGTGAGGCTGCCACCACCCATATCACCGGTCTGTTGCAGGCCTTTGAAGCCCGGCTAAGGGCCAGTTTGGACCGCTGATCGGGTGCAACCCGGCAGGGCCGTTCACGTAGAACGGGGTCCGCAATGTCCCATCTCAAACGCATCACCCAGCGTACCTGGCCCCTAGCGGCCGGTGTATTGGTCACCGTATTCATCATCTACGGCCTCGTTCTGGTATCCCGATCTCGCCAGTTACAACAGAAGATCACCCAGGAGGTGAACCTGTTGGACGACCTGAGCAAACTTAGCGGCACCATGACACGGCTGGGCTTGACCCATCGGACCGATGTAGGTTCCCGCCAATTCCAATGGCCCGAAGAACTGGGCAAGGTGACCCAACGCATAGACAGCCTACGCGATCGGCATCCGGAAGCGCCGGGTATGGGCGACCTGCACCTGGCTCTCCGCCAATTGCTGCACCAAGCCGATTCGATCCACGCCAATGCCATGGCCCACCAGGGCACTTGGACGGAACAGCGGCCCAACGAAGTGGTGTTCGACTTCATCATGCAGCGCACCCAATCGGCTATTGATCGTACCACGCGCAAAGTCCACGAACAAGGCCTGGGCACCCATACCGCCACCTTGAGCGACCGTTGGAATGAAGCCCAGATCCTGCTCTTGACCGCCTGTCTCTTCGCTGTGGTGTTCGCTTGGTTGGTGGGTGTGAGCAATCGCTTGCTCTTGCAAAGCCGCGTTCGCAGTGAGCAGCTGGACATCGCCAAGCAGAACCTGGAAAAGGCCAACCGCGAGTTGCGCGAGACCATGTTGAGCAAAGAGGAGAAGGAAGTGATGCTGAAGGAGATCCATCACCGGGTGAAGAACAACCTACAGATCGTGAAGAGTCTGATCCGCTTCCAAATGGACCAGGTAAAGGACCCGCACACGGCCGAGCTCTTCAATGAATGTGTGAACCGGGTAAGCGCCATGGCCCTGGTACACGAACAGACCTATTTAAGCAAAGACTTGGCGAACATCGACGTGAGCAGCTACCTCTCGCACCTGACGCGCGACCTGTGCTACGCCTACACGATCGATGTGAAGCTGGACATGGACATCCGCATCAACGTGCCCACCATGAGCGTGGACACCTTGATCCCGCTGGGTCTGATCATCAACGAGATCATCTCCAATTCCCTGAAGTACGCCTTCAAGGGGCGTAAACAAGGCACCATCATCGTCCATATCGATGGCGATGAACATAGTGGCCTGCACATGCGCATCGGCGATGATGGTGTTGGCCTCCCCGACCGCAGCAAATGGGAGCGCCACGACAGCTTGGGCATGGACCTGATCCACACCCTGGCCGGCCAACTCGGCACCCGGGTGGACCTGGTACCCGGCCCCGGTACGCTCTACGAATTGGTCACCGTGCAGCAGGAGCGCCGCAAACGCGCCTGACCGGTCCGGTCGGCGAGCGCCACAGAGACAACCATTCATCACCGTTCGGCAGCTTCCCGTGCAGTAGGGTCTTGCTGTAGGCAACTACTTTTGCCCGCCTACCAGACCAACCCCTCGCATGATGAACCGAACGATCTTCGCGGCCGCCGGTGCGACCCTTCTTGCCGCTTGTGGCGGCGAAGGAACCACGCAACGATCCGAACGCATGACCTATCCCGAGACCCGCAAAGACAGCACGGCGGGCGACGAACTCTATGGCACCTTCGTGGCGGACCCGTACCGTTGGTTGGAGAACGACACCAGTGCAGAAACGGCCGATTGGGTGAAGCGCCAGAACGCGGTGACTGACCAGCACCTGGCCACCATCCCCTTCCGCAAGGACATCGCCAAGCGCTTCGAGGAGCTCTATGACTTCCCGAAACTGGGCGGTCCCATGCGTGTGGGTGAGCTCTACTTCATCTGGAAGAACAGCGGCTTGCAGAACCAGAGCGTGATGTATGTGCGCAAGGGGCTTGAAGGAACCGACGAGGTCTTCATCGACCCGAACGCCATCGACCCGAACGGCACCACCACCTTCAGCCCACTGGGAACCAGCACCGACCACCGGTACATGGCCATGGGTGTTAGCCGTGCCGGAAGTGATTGGCAGGACATCATCGTGTACGACCTCACCACCTTGAAGCAAACCACCGATGAACTGAAGTGGGCGAAGTTCAGCGGTGCCGCGTGGTACAAGAACGGTTTCTTCTATAGCCGATACCCCGCGCCCGCCAAAGGCACTGAGCTTAGCGCAGCAAGCAAATTCCAGAAGGTCTACTACCACAAGCTGGGTGATCCGCAAGAGAAGGATGTGCTCGTGTGGGAGAACACCAAGAACGGCGACCTGTAGGTATGTGTGGGCGTTACCGAGGGTGAAGATTTCGCCACCTTGTATGTGAGCACCGGCACCAACGGATACGAGCAGTAC
>JAEYWT010000286.1 GCA_023428865.1 Bacteroidota bacterium
ATCGTTCACAACCGACCGGGCGGCTCGGTCACCGCGCACGTGGAAGCGGACCGGATCACCATCTGCAACACCGGTACTGAACGGCCATTGGACAGCGCGCGCATCTTCGATCGTTTCCACAAGGAGACCACAAGTACTGGGGGCACCGGACTGGGGCTGGCCATCGCCAAGGCCATTGCCGACCTGTACGGGCTGCAACTGAGCTACACGTACGATGCAGCCCATATCATGCAGCTGCGTTCTGTACGGTAACCGGCCCATTGACCTGTACTCGTTCCCAATTCTTTCCAGATCCGTATCCTCCCTTTGTGGCATCAAACCAATTGAGCCATGGAGAACAAAAGGAACAGCACGAACACGACCCGATCGATCCTCGCCAGCGTGGCCATTCTGATCGGCACCGCCGCCACCGCACAGCACCTGCATCCCGACCAAGTACCTGCGCCCGTGAAGAGCGCCTTTGCCAAGGCCTTTCCCGCTGCTATGGATGTGGAGTGGGACTTGAAGGGAACACACTATAATGTGGAATTCGAGACCGGTCTTTTCTTCACCGACCACGAAGCGTGGTACGATGCAGCGGGCAACATGCTCCGGCATGAAGAAGAGATCAGTGCAAGCGACCTACCCGCCGCCGTCACCACCGCGATCAACAGTGAGTTCCCCGGCTATATCGTGGACGACACGGAACGCATCACGGTTGAGGGGGTTCTGTCCTATGTGGTGGAATTGGAGTCAAAGGGTCAGGCCGACTGGAAGGTGGCCTACGATGCCAACGGCAAACAACTCCAGAAGAGGCAGGATTGAGATGCCCGGTCAGGAAGCAGTCCGTTGGGCCTTGCTCGGTACGATCCTGCTCCTCTTCTCCACGTGCCGTGCTATGGGCCAAAGTAGCCCGCCGGGAATGGGCAGTGGACATGCCGCAACCTGGTTCGCCGTGGGGGTGGAACAGCACTTGGACACGTTGAAGAAGAAACACTGGGCAGGCTATGTCGGGCTTGGCCGCAAGAGTTATCCGGACAGCTACCTACCGTACCAACGTGCGGCAACCGTTGTGGTGGACCAGGAATTCCACCATCACTTCCACCGGCACTGGAAATACACGCTCGCCCTAAGCTTTCGAGAGCACGATGAATACCGGGCCAGTGCGCCATACGACCACGCGACACCAGGAAGGAATGGATCATCCGGCCCGAATGAACAGCACTACTGACCGATCACCAATTCCGACCTCAAGGATAGAACCGACACCCATGGCACTGAACCAAAGAGCACTTTCCACCGCAGGCATTTCCTTACTCGCGGTGCTGGCGGTAACACCTGTGGCATCTTCGGCGCAAGATGACCGCGGTTACGCACGCATGGTACATGAGCGCTGCCCGGGAGCGGACATCCTGAAAGTGCAGCACACCGAATTCGATCTGGTGGAAGTGGAGTACCTGTGCAACGGCAAGGAAATGGAGGCGGGGTTCCGGAACGGGCACCTGGTCTACGAAGAGCAGGAAGCCGAACTTGATGCAGTCGTACTTTCCACGATACAACGGTCATTGGAGAAGAAGTATCCGGGTTGGCTGCTGGACGAGATCTCCCTGATCACCGCCAAGGACACGGCCTTCCTGAAGGCAGAAGTGATGCTGGACGGTGTTGAACACAATGTGTTCTACACCACCATGGGCCGAAAGTTCAGGCCCGATGTGTACTTCGCCACCAATAAATGGACCTTGGCCGATCTCGCGTCAGCCGACCTGCCGGACATCGGATATGACCTGCTTGCGCCGGATAGCACCTACGACCTGCCCGATGTGCTCCGCGAGGTTTCCGGGATCGCCATCGGTGGCCCCTCCACCGTTCTGTGCGTGCAGGATGAACTGGGTGTCGTCTTCGAATATGACCTGATCAACGAGGCCATCAGTGGCATGCTACGCTTCACTGATATCGGCGACTTCGAAGACGTTGCCTTACACGGCAACGTGATCACTGTACTGCGCAGCGACGGCAAGCTGTATCAACTGGACCGCTATTCGGGCAGGGTGTTGGATGAGCGCCTGTATCCCTTGCCATCGCTGAACTACGAAGGGATCGAGCAGGTGGGTGAAGACATACTCCTTATCGGCAAGGAGGCACCCATTGCAGGTCCTGCCACCACCCGGCCGATCCATCGCATGCGCACCGACCACGCACCGGCTTTGTGGCGAACGATAGGCACCGAGGAAGTTGCTCAGATGTTCGCTACGGCGTACCCCCAGTTGGCCCACCATGGCCTACAGGTTCATCCAAGTGCATTGGCCATCCACCCACGAACGGGCGAACTGTACGTGCTTTCGGCCAGTGATCGTCTCCTGGCGATCTATGGGGAAACGCTTCGCGCCGTGGTGCCCTTGCCGGCTGAACGCTTCTACAAACCAGAGGGTCTCGACTTCTTTCCCAACGGGGATCTGCTCATCTCCAGTGAAGGCGACAAGAAAGGGTTGATGCCCGGCACCATTATGCGGTTCTCCTACCAGGAACGATAGCCCGCACGATCAGGCAATAGGCAACACATGCACAAGCGATACTTCATCAAAAGCCATGATCGGATATCGGGTCCGTACACGACCGAAGATCTTTCGACCAAGGGGATCGTGGACGGCACACAGGTTTGGAACGAGGAAGCGTTCGACTGGTGCGATGCAAGTACGTTCATCGAGCTTCGAGCACTCCTCGATCGCCCCAGGCCACGATCGAAGCGGAAGTTCTTGAACTGGTTCCGAGGGCGAACGACATCGTGATACGATCAAGGTTCTAGGACTCCGGATCTCCATTCCGCACCACGCGATCCACCCACAGCGAAACTGGACCAACCCACATACATCGATCCAACCTGCGCCACCGGCGGCCCTGTGCCCTAGCGCCCAAAGACCGCACCCACGGGATCACGACTGGCCAACGCTGTCAGCCTTCGCCAAGGCCACGCTGCACGAAGTACATCTCCAATTCCCCCTTGCCCTTCGCCTGCACTTTGCCGCGCGGGGTGAAGGTGAAGGACGCCTTAGCTGTCAGTTCGGAGTGGTCGGTTGCCAGGCTTCCGCCCTGGGGACCGACAACTGACAACTGCGGACTTTCCTCCGCATCCTTCACCAACGCATACGTGGCTTCGCTGATGTTCACCTGCCCCACTTCGCCGCTGCTTTCCATGCGGCTGGCGGTGTTCACGGTATCGCCCCAGATGTCGTACTGGAATTTCTTCACGCCCACGATACCGGCTACGACCGGACCGGTGTGTACACCGATGCGGATCTCGAAGTAGGGCAAACCTGCCGCGATCTTGTGTGCCTTGCCTTGGGCGATGAAGTCGCGCATCTCCAGCGCGGCGCGGATCACATCCAATGCGTGCGTGGTGTTCGGTGTGGGTAGACCACCAGCGGCCATGTACGCATCGCCAATGGTCTTGATCTTCTCCAGACCGTGCTTCTCGCAGATATGGTCGAAGGCGCTGAAACACTCGTGCAGATCGCGCACGAGCTCCTTCGGCGTCAACACTTCGCTCATGGCTGTAAAGCCTTTGAAGTCGGTGAAGAGCACGGTGACCTGATCGAAGTGAACGGCTTGCGCTTCGCCCTTCGCCTTCAGTTCTTCGGCCACTTCTTCCGGCAGGATGTTGAGCAGAAGTTCTTCGCTGCGCTGCCTCTCCTTGCTGATGCGGTTACGCTGTCGGTAGACCACTGCAGCGAAGATCAGCACTCCCATTCCAGCGAACAGGAAGATGTTGCGGCGGGTGCGCTCGCGTGATACGCGCACCTCGGCCTGTTCCTGTTCAGCCCGGAGTTGCAGAGCGCTTGCCGTGCTGTCCGCGATGGCCTGGTCCTCGAATTCCATGAGCATGGTCTCTCTGGCCGCGTCCATCGCGGACACGCTGTCGTTCAGTACGATCCACCGCTCGGTCATGCGAAGTGCCGCCTCGTACCGGCCCTGGCGTGAATAGAGGTCCTTCAGGCTCTCGACGGCCTTGATCTCATGGTTCACAAGGCCCTGCGCGCGTAGGTCGCCGACAGCCTGCAGCCATTGCTGTTCCGCTTCACGCGTCCGGCCGGCACGTTCGAGCAGGTCGCCCAGAAGGACGCGCTCGCGGGCCGTCCACCGCGTTCTGTCCAAGTCCATGGCCAACTCGATCGCCTTTTCCATGGCATGGATCCCCTGCGGTATGCTGTCGAGCTTGCTGTACAGTTCTCCAAGTGTCCAGTGGTATAAGGCATAATAGTAATCCTGCTCCAAGGTCTCCCTTCGTGCCATCATCGCCTTGAGCTTCGTGAGTGCTTCAGCATCCTGGCCTTTATCCATCAACCGCTTGGTCATGGACCACTCGAACAACATGGCGTCTTCATTCGAAATGCCTTTGAAGAAGCGGTCGCCCAACCGCTGTATGCCATCAAGATCACCCTGTTCGGGCCGGGCTTCGGCCACCAAGAGCATGAAGTACAAGAGGTTCGCGGTATCGGCCGCTGCCCGTGCGTGGGGTATGGCCAATGCGGCATAGTGCGCCTGGTGCGGCTTGTCGCCCACACCGGCATAGAGTTGTGCGAGCATACCATAGTAAGCTAGTGCCTCGTCGGGAGTGGCGTCGGTCCTCACCAGCTGCCATGCACTGCGCGCATGTCGCAGACCAGCGGTGTAGTTGGTCAAGCCCCGTTCACGGTCGGCGTTGCGCAGCAGTGCAAAGGCCCACACGGACTTTCCCTTTCGCCGAACGGCGGGGTCGTTGGATCGGCCGATCCTGTCGAGCAGGATGTCCAAGCGCGGCTCCAACCCAAGGCGCTCCGCTTCCGTGCCATCACTGCTCCGTAAAAGGCCCAGCACCGCCTCCGCACGGGCAGTGTCCGATGGCATGCTGGCCAGCCACCCGTCGAGGGTGTCCTTATCGATGTCTTGCGCGCGACAGGAGAGTGCCGCACACATCGACAATACCGCAAGCGCAAGGAGATGGATCATGTTCATGCGTTGTCCACGAAGTACATCTCCAATTCCCCATTGCCTTTCGCCTGCACGTTGCCGCGCGGGATGATGGTGAAGGACTTCCTAGCTGTCAGTTCGGAGTGGTCAGTTACCAGGCTTCCGACTTGCGAACCGATGAGCCCCTCCGTGCCCTTCCGGTCCGCCAAGGCCAGCACCTGCTGCAGGCGCGCAGGGCTCCGGTCAATGCGCGCCAGATCATGGAGGATGTTATGGGCCGAAGCGCTATCGCCGATGCTGAGGGCAAGGTCGGTACCGCGGTTGCCACGCAGCACCGCGCTCACCGTATCGCCCAGCTGGCGGTTCAGGTTGGAGAGGTGCGCCTCGAATCGGACCAGCGCCGCCGTGTCGTGCAGCTCGGCCGCACCACGCCCCGCTTGGTTGAACCGGACCGCCGCACCTGAAAAGTCCGATCGCATACCAAGCAAACTGCCTTCCAGGAAGAGCTCGTGCAACCTGGCGCGTGCCACGTTGCGCCGTACCGCCGGATCCGTGCTATGCTCCAGGCCTTGCATGTGGTGCCGCAAGACGCGCAACGTTCGTTCGGCCATGGACTGGCCCGACCAGTTCAAGGGCATGCGGGTGATGAGCTGAAGGCTTTGCGTATCCGGTGCGGCGGACTCCAACGCACGCAACAAGGAGTCGCCTTGGCACCACGCGAAGGTCGCTGAAGCCAGCTGGAAGATCAGGAACAATGCCGTTCTCATGCGTGAGCTACCCTGCTATACCTGACGGACAAGATCTCCAACTCCCCTTCGCCGCCACCGTTCCGCGCGCAGTGAATGTAAGCGAGGCCATACGATACAACCAGAAAGAAGTGGCTTAACCGATCATCGCCGGGCCCACCTCACCGCTGCTTGCTCCCGAAGGGGCGGAACAAGTACGCATGCGGCTCGCGGTGAAGATCCGATCACGCCGGAGGTCCTTCGCCAACTGCTGAGCGGCCACGATACCGGCGATCACCGGACCCGTACAAAGGCTATCCGGCATGCCCCCCCTTTCGCTGGCGCCTTGACCGATCACGATCGTATTCCGGTCACGAAGGACAAGAACGGCTGTCGTTCATACGACCATAGGTGGTGGAATACTGATCGGCCTCGCCGATCGTTCAACGCGTGGACCACCGCACCATGTTGAACACCCACCGCCCCTTTCTTACCTGCCTGGCCTCCGCAGCCCTCTTCAGCTTCCTCTTCCACGGCACGGGCATCGGCTTCAACCTCTTGCTCTTCGAAGTGCTGGTGATCGGCGCTTTGTTCGCGCTCCCCTACTTGATCGTTTCCACCCTCCAACTGGAGCAACTGGATGCACACAA
>JAEYWT010000203.1 GCA_023428865.1 Bacteroidota bacterium
AACGAGCTCGATGCGGCCTTCTACCTGCTTCAGATATCACCTGCCTCCACGGTGGAAGGGCGTTTCCAGAACAGCGACGGTTCCGAATTCACCATCGCCTACGGAGGCCTGAGCCTTTCCACTTGGCAGCATTTGGCCTTGGTGTATGATGGCGTGGAACTGAGCATATGGCACAATGGTGATCTGGTGGTCACGGAGCCAGCCTTTGGTTCCATAGCCAATGGGAGTGTGCCCTTCTATATCGGCAATGTCCAGTTCAACGCTGTTCCGTTCCTCCTAGATGGCCGTGTGGACGAAGTGGCCTTGTACCAGCGCCCGCTGGATGCCGCCGAGATCGCCTGCTTGGCTTCGGGCGCGCCGGACGCGGCAGACATCGACCTGGCCTTCTACTACGACTTCAACGAAGGGGTGCCCGGTGGGAACAATACCACGATCACCACGTTGGTTGACCAGACCGGGAATACCGTTGCCGCACTCCAGAACTTCGCACTAACGGGCGCGGCGAGCAACTTCGCAACACCACCCACCTTGGGAACCTTGTTGCAGGACGATCTGTGCGACGGGGAAACCTACACCTTCAACGGGGAAATCTTGAGCAGCCCGGGTACCTACACGGCAACATTCCAGTCGAGTGAGGGGAGCGTCTCCACCGTGGTGCTGCAGCTGTTCCAGGGTGAAGTGAATACGAACGTGGTCCAGAACGGCAACCAGCTGATCTCCACCGCTGCGGGTGCCCAATGGCAATGGTATACCTGCAACAATGGCTCTTATACCTTGATCCCCGGTGCCACGGCGCAGTACTACCAAGCTACGGCGGTGGGTAGTTATGCGGTCTTCGTAACGCAGGCGTGCGCTGGCTACAGTGACTGCATCGAGGTTGTATCCATCGGCATCGAAGAGCGGCAGTTGCCTTTGTTCACGCTTGCCCCCGTTCCGGCTGGTGACCTGCTCAACATAGAACTGAACCGCCCTGTGCAAAGCGCAGTGATCGCCGTGGTGGACATGACCGGTCGGGAGGTGCTGGTGCGTGGTATAGGAGCGGTGCGCAAGACCCAGCTGGATATTTCTAGCCTAAGGCCGGGTGCCTATTTCCTGCGTGTAGAGGCCGATGGCGCTACGCGGGTGGTGCGTTTCGTGCGGGGCTAGAAGCCTTGTTACCTTCGCCCCGCCGTGACCAGGTCCATAGCTCAGGTAGAGCCGTGGAACTTGGTTCTCGAGCCTTGAAACTTTCCAAGCATGCGTACAGTCCAGATGCGTGAGGCCCTCAGCGAGGCCATGAGCGAAGAGATGCGCCGTGATCCCAACGTCTTCCTGATGGGCGAAGAGGTGGCCGAATACGACGGTGCTTACAAAGTGAGCAAAGGCATGCTGGCCGAGTTCGGTGCGAAACGGATCATCGACACACCCATCGCCGAACTAGGTTTCTCGGGCATCGCAGTAGGTGCGGCCATGAACGGCTTGCGGCCCATCGTGGAGTACATGACCTGGAACTTCGCCATCCTCGCGGCCGACCAGGTCATCAACCATGCGGCCAAAATGTTGCAGATGAGCGGTGGTCAGTTCAACGTGCCCATCGTATTCCGCGGTGGCAACGGCAGCGCAGGCCAGCTCGCGGCAACGCACAGCCAGAGCTTCGAGGCCATGTACGCCAACATTCCTGGTCTTAAAGTGTTCAGTCCCAGCACACCATACGACGCAAAAGGCTTGTTGAAAGCCGCCATCCGCGACAACGACCCGGTGCTCTTCATGGAGAGCGAGCGCATGTATGGCGACAAGGGCGAGATCCCCGAGGGCGAATACCTGCTTCCCATCGGTGTGGCCGATGTGAAACGCGAAGGCAAGGACGTCACCATCGTATCGTTCAACAAGATGATGAAAGTGGCACTCGCTGCTGCGGAAGAGCTGGCCAAGGAAGGCATCGATGCCGAAGTGATCGACCTGCGTACCATCCGTCCGTTGGATCATGCCACCATCATCAAGAGCGTGAAGAAGACCAACCGCCTGGTGGTGGTGGACGAGAACTGGCCCTTCGGCAGCATCAGTAGCGAGATCGCCTACCGCGTGCAGAAGGATGCCTTCGACTTCCTCGATGCACCCGTCTTCCGCGTGAACCAGGCCGATGTACCGCTGGCGTTCACGCCAACGCTCATCGAAGCATCACTCCCCAGCGTGCCCCGTGTGGTGAAGGCAGTGAAGGAGGTGATGTATGTGGTGAAGTAGGGTCCTCCAACCTTGTGGTTATTTTCCGGCCTCACTTTCGGACGACCGTGAAGCTATTTCGACACCTGTCACTGGCCAGCGTATTGCCTGCGGCACTCGCAGCACAGATCACCATCAACTTCGAAGGCGACCTACGCGGTGATACCATCCCGTTGGATAGCATTCACGTGGAGAACCTTACGGGAAGTGGTGATACCACGATCTACTTCCCGGAACATGAACTTGTACTCGACTTCACCACCGGAATACCAATGTTTGCGGGTGGTTCTGATCATA
This sequence comes from Bacteroidota bacterium, assembly GCA_023428865.1. Taxonomy (GTDB): domain Bacteria; phylum Bacteroidota; class Bacteroidia; order Flavobacteriales_F; family PHOS-HE28; genus PHOS-HE28. Next base: position 2,497 of record JAEYWT010000203.1, read on the forward strand.
TCCTAGGCATCCCAAACCCGTTCGTCGGTAACACGGATGTGATGGTGCTCTCCAACGGTGGCGAACTGCAACTGACCGCATATAATGCTACCGGTCGCGCGTTGACGTCGGTTCGCATCCATACGGATGCTGGCACGCATCGTTTCCGCTACAGCAGTGGTCTGTCCGGCCTTCAGATCATTCGAGTGGAGCAGGAAGGCGTGCGATACAGCGCGCCCTTACTTGCAGTTGAAGGGGATGGAACGGCTACCAGTACATTGGCATACGCGGGTGCAGCGGACCAGCGTGTTATGAACGGAACGACCAAGTCCGATCGTTCCTTATTCACCTGGCAACCTGGCGATGAACTGCGCTACATCGGCTATGCCTCCAACGACACGGCGATGTTCAGCGGGGTCATCCTGCATACCCCCACCACGTCCACTACGCGCACATTCACATTCTACGCGCCTACCTGTGCCGAAGCACCTACAGTGGCCGATGCGGATGGCAATGTGTACCCGGTGGTACGCATCGGTGACCAATGCTGGATGGCAGCCAGCCTGCGTGCGACCCGCTACAGCGATGGCAGTTCCATTCCCAATGTGACAGGTAATAACGAATGGAGGTCCCTGAACACAGGGGCATGGTGTTACTACGACAACAGTCCTTCCCAGAACTTGACACACGGGAAATTGTACAACTGGCACGCAGCGATGGATCCGCGTGGCATTTGCCCACTAGGCTGGCATGTGCCTTCCGATGCAGACTGGCACGTGCTGGAAAGCGCACTCGGCACACCTGCGGAAGAGCTTACGGATATCGGTATGCGGGGCGAAGCACATAACGTGGGCGGCAAACTGAAGTCGCTTTCGTTGTGGAATGCGCCCAATACCGGTGCAACGAACGAAAGTGGCTTTTCTGCATTCGCGAGTGGTAATCGCGACGGCTTTTCCGATGGCACCTTTTTCAATGCGGGCAGCCATGGCTACTGGTGGACATCCACGGATTACGGCGAGTTCAACTACGCCTGGCAACGTCGGCTCCGGAGCTCCATGGCGGGCATAGGACGTTATGGTACCTACAAGCGGAGCGGGTCCTGCATCCGCTGTGTGCAGGATTGAACCTTCGGTTTTCGACCATTCGTAGCTTGAACCAGTGCTTGCAGGTTGTGCGCATTGCACGCTCACTCCTTCATCAACCGGAACACCGCCGGACCGTTATCGGCTATCACCTGTGCAGTGTAGCTACCCGCTGGCAATAGGCCAAGGTCCACAGTGAGCGGCAACGTTCCCGATGCTTCGGCAGCCAAGCGGCCGGTTGCGTCGAAGATCCGTACGCGGTTAGTTCCTGCCCAAGCACCGTCCAGCGTGATCACATCCGTGAACGGATTCGGAAAGGCATGTAACGGTTGCGCATTCACCTCGCCCATGTGCGTGGTGCTGTTGGACCAAGCATAACGCGCACAAAAAGCATCAGAGCTACTGGATCCTGCGTTCTGGAGGTTCACGGCTGGCCCTTGCATGGCAACGTTCAACGCGGACGAGCGGAACGCACCCGCGATGAGGATCTGCCCTGTGGGGTTGATGGCGATCGCGTTCGCCTCATCACTGCCACTTGCACCGCCGATACGTACAGCGCCACTCAGCGAAAAGTCATCCCACGCATACCGCGCCATCACGATATCGCGCACGCCGCTGTTCGGCTGTAGGTTGGTGGTGCCAGGCCCGATCTGCATGTCGTAAGCACCGAACGCGAGGTCACCGATGAAGACGAAATGCCCATCATCCGTGCGCGCCATGGAACGCCGATGGGTGTTGGCAGAAGCGCCACCCACCGGTTCAATGAGCTGGTCGAACTGTGCTGCATTCAGAAGCGCGCCGGCCGAGGCACTGAGTTTTACGATGTAAGTGCCAACGTTATTGGTGATCGGGGTCAAGGTCTCGGTTCCCGCTCCGGGGTCCACATCTACGGAAGTCTCGAAACGCCCCATCAGAAGCACCTCATCCTCGAATACTTCAAGTCCGAAGAGACCATCGCTGGAGCCAGGTGCGACCATGCGGGCGAGCCAGTCGAAACTTCCATCGGCTGCGTACTTCGCCACGCAGACATCGCGGCCACTGCTGGCCGGTGCGATCACGGCTTGGTCGGCTCCGGGATCGAAGTCGGTGCCAGCGTTGAAGAAGCCGCCCACGTAGAGCGCACCATCTTCATCGAACCGGATGTCCGTGGTCTGGTCGGTGAAATTGCCCGTGCCACCGAGAGCAAAACCCCATTCGAAGTCCATGGCTGCATCGTACTTCGCTACGAACGCATCGGAACCACCAGAGGTGTTCACCTGGGCTACGCCAGCGCCAGGGTCAAGGTCCAGGTTGTCGCCAAAGGCACCGTGCAAGGCGAAACCACCGTCAGCGTCGACTTCCAAACCAAGTACCGTGTGGGAGGAGGTGAAGAACTGGTTCACCGGACTGCTTAGGATCATGTGGTCTTGTAACGCGCCCGTTTGGCCATCGAGACGGAGCACGGCGGAGTGGTTCCCCGTGGCAGGAGAAAGCACCTCATCGGTTCCCGGATCGATGTCCACAGCGCGACTGAACGAGCATGCCAGCAACACATCTCCATTTTGGGTGAAAGCCGCCCCACCAACGAGTTCAGTTCGATCATTGCCCAGGGTGAAGCCCCAGGCGTACGAGCCATCGGCGTTCAGTTTCACCACGAAAACATCCAGCGAAGGGGGTGTAGCCGAAGGCACTGCGGCCACCAGGACCTCATTCGGACCAGGGTCCAGGTCGATGGTGTTGGAGAATGTGCCTGCAAGTAGCATCGCGCCATTGTCGGCCAACGCACACACCTTGGCCTGGTCGTTCAAATTGGTTCCCCAGCGTGCCGAGGCCTGATGCACGAATTGCCCCTGAGCATGTACGGCCAGGCAAACAATGAGGAAGAACAGGGTTGCGGAGAGCTTTTTCATGGTGGTGTTTTGCGGTTCAACAGGCGTAAAGGTGCCCGGATATCAAGGCCGACGCAACACAACTTTCGTTGACAGAAGCCAACGCCGCGCTGCTACGTTCTGTTGCCGAAGACATCATCGACGCTAACGGTCCTGCCACCTGCCCCTGCCCCTGCCCCTGCCCTTGAATACTGTCTACTGGTTCCGCACCCTGAGTTCCAAGCCATTTCCTATTTTCGCGGCCCGCTTGGCATCATGGGTGATGAAAAGCGTTGAGACACAAAGACATACACAACAAGGAAGATGGGAAGTGAATTGATGTACTACATCCCGGTGATGGGATTGGTAGGCCTGCTGGTCATGATCGGCAAGGCCATGTGGGTGAACAAGCAGGATGCTGGTGACGCCAACATGAAGGAGCTCGCAGGCTATATCGCCCGTGGCGCCAGTGCTTTCCTGAAGGCCGAATGGAAGGTCCTCGGCGTGTTCGCCGTGATCGCTGCTGTCTTGCTGGCTTGGAGCGCTGAGCTCGAAGCCGTGGCTGCTCACACCGACTGGGTCATTGCCATCGCCTTCCTCATCGGTGCCTTCTTCAGCGCCTTCGCTGGTTGGATCGGCATGAGCATCGCCACCAAAGCCAACGTGCGCACCACGCAAGCCGCGCGTACGAGCTTGGCCCAAGGTCTTAAGGTGAGCTTCACCGGTGGCACCGTGATGGGTCTCGGCGTGGCGGGTCTGGCCGTGCTCGGTCTTAGCACGCTCTTCATCGTGTTCCTCAAGATGTATGTCACCGACGGGCAGGTGAACGGCGATAGCATGATGCAATGCCTCGAAGTGCTCGCCGGTTTCAGCCTCGGTGCAGAATCCATCGCGCTCTTCGCCCGTGTGGGTGGCGGCATCTACACCAAGGCTGCCGACGTAGGCGCCGACCTCGTGGGTAAGGTGGAAGCC
>JAEYWT010000204.1 GCA_023428865.1 Bacteroidota bacterium
GTGCAGGATCGCACCGTAGAATACGGTAAAGGGCCAGAAGAGGATCCTTCGAAAGAGCATGACGTACTTTGCCGGAACGATTTCAAGGCGAAAGATGCGCATCAAACACATCACCGCCGCCCTAGAAGCTTGGGCGCCGCGTTCTCTTCAGGAGGATTACGACAACAGTGGGCTCCACGTGGGCGATCCTGAAACCGAGGTGGGGTCCGCATTGGTCTGCCTGGATTGCACCGAGGCTGTGGTGGAAGAAGCGGCACGTTTGGGCTGTGGCCTTATCATCAGTCACCATCCGGTCATTTTCCGCGGGCTGAAGAGCCTTTCTGGTGGCGGCTACGTGGAGCGCACGATCCTGGCGGCCATCAAGCACGGTATCGCACTGTATGCTATCCATACCAACTTGGACAATGTCATTTCCGGGGTCAATGGCGAGATCGCGGCGCGGTTGGGGCTGAAGAATGTGAGGGTGCTCGATCCGAAGCCAGGGCAACTGCACAAGCTCGTGGTCTTTGTGCCGATCGATCATGCCGATGCCGTTCGCGATGCCATCTTCCGTGCAGGCGCCGGGCAGGTGGGGGGGTACGACGAATGCAGCTTCACCGTGGGGGGCATGGGCACCTTCAGGCCAGGCCCGGATGCCGATCCGTTCATGGGCGAGCGTGGCGTGCGGGAACTGGCCTCCGAGTTCAGGCTCGAGTTCATCTATCCCGTCCATCTGGAGCGAGCCGTGGTGGCTGCTATGGTGGGCGCACATCCCTACGAAGAGGTGGCCTACGACCTTGTTCCGCTGGCCAACACCCATCCCGGTGTTGGCTCAGGGTTGATCGGGGAACTGGAAGCGACCATGGACGAGGCAGCCTTCCTCGCCCGGGTGAAGGAGGCCTTCGGGCTACAGGTGGTCCGCCACACCCGGCTGCTGGGCAAGGGCGTGAAAAAGGTCGCATTGTGCGGAGGGTCAGGCGCTTTCCTCATTGCCAAAGCCAAAGCTGCCCGGGCCGATTTCTACCTGACTGGCGACCTCAAATACCACGAATTCTTCGAGGCCGATGGGCGCCTGGTACTGGCCGATATAGGGCACTATGGAAGCGAACAGTATACCATGAACCTGATCCAGCGCAGGTTAGGCGAACTTTTCCCTACTTTTGCCGTCCGTTTGACGGAAAACGTCACGGATCCCATATACCATTACTGACCATGGCGAAGAGCGATGTGAAGGCTCCAGAGAAGGAAGTGAAAGCCACCAAGAGCGGGGCATCAAAGGCAGATGTCACTGTAGCCGAGAAGCTCGTCGAACTCTACCGCTTGCAGCACATCGATTCGCAAGTGGATAAGATCCGCACCCAGCGCGGCGAACTGCCTTTGGAAGTGCAAGACCTCGAAGATGAGGTGGCCGGCTTGGAGACACGCCTGAACAAGCTTCAGGATGAACTGGCCGACATGGAGAACCAGGTCTCCGACAAGAACAACTTGATCAAGGATGCCAAGGCACAGATCAAGAAGTACGAGGGTCAGCAGGCCAAAGTGCGCAACAATCGCGAGTACGATTCACTCACCAAGGAAGTGGAGTTCCAGAACCTGGAGATCCAACTAGCCGAGAAGCGCATCAAGGAGGCCAAAGCCCAGATCGATGCCAAGAAGGTGGTGGTGGAAGAGAGCAAGGCGCGCCACGACGACCGTAAGAAAGACCTCGAGCTGAAGCGCAAAGAGCTGGACGATATCGTAGCCGAGACCGAGAAGGAAGAGAAGGAGCTCGCCAAGAAGAGCGAAACGGCTGCCAAGCACATCGAAGAGCGCCTGCTGAGCGCCTACAATCGCATCCGTGGCAATGCCCGCAATGGCTTGGCCGTGGTGCCCGTGGAGCGCGGAAGCTGTGGTGGTTGCTTCAACAGCATTCCTCCACAACGCCAGCTGGACATCAGCAGCCACAAGAAGATCATCGTGTGCGAACACTGCGGCCGCATCCTCGTGGATGAGTATGTAGTGGATCGTGTGAAAGGGGAGAAGTGATCCCTGTACAAATACAGAAAAGGCCTCGGTGATCCCGGGGCCTTTTCATTTCCATCATACGTACTGAAGATCCGTGTCCATCCCTGGTTCGATCCAGTTGCGGAAGAGATCACCAATAGGCTCTAAGGCCTTATCGCGATCGTCAGTAGGGTGCGCACCGTGTTGCGCTCCTCGCGTATCACATTGGCGATCGAAGGGTCGTACGGATAGTAGTTCGCGCTGCGTTGGATGTAGTTCGCGCCGAGGTCCACGCTCAAGTGGTCGGTGCGGTAGCCCACGCCACCAGCATACGTGCGCATGGCTTGGGCGTGCATGATGTCGTTGGTCTTGTACGCGTCGGGCGAGAAGGCCCATCCCATGCGGAAATACCAGCCATTACTGCGCCACTCGGTGCCTGCGCGTATGGTATGCACGGGTCGGAACACATTGCGGATCACCTCGTTCTCTGCGGTGAAGGTGTAGCTGTCATCCAATCGTGTGCTGGGGCGGAACTGCATGCGGGAATAGTCGGCGTATTCATAGTCCACGCTCACCAGACCATGTTCACCAGCCACATACGCCGCACTAAGCACCGTGCGCATGGGGCTTGTGACCTTATAGGCGAAGATCCCATCGGGCGAAGCAGCAGTGTAGCTCGAACGGCCGTCCGTAGGCGAGGGCGAACGGAAAGTGGTGTTCATGCTCGTGTTGTAGGCATCGTTCATCGTCATCCACATGGGGCTTTGAATGGCCAGCCCCATCCGGAATCGGTCATTGAAACGATAGATCGCACCGGCCTTCACGTCCACGCCGTTCCCGGTTATCGCCAGTTCTTCCCGATAGCGCAGGTCTTTCAGGTCGATATTCTCATCGCCCACCGTTTCACTATGGATCCGTACATGGTTGTACCGATAGCCCACCAGGCCTAGCGATACTCCGATGTACAGCTTGTCCATGTAATTGCCGCTGTAGAAGAAGGCCGTGTTGTTGGTGGCACCACGTGAATCGATGGTGATGATCTGGTCCACTGGAACGTTCCTTTCGGTGATGTAGCCGAACGCCGGATCGTACGAGTCGAAGAGTGTATCTCCGTTCGGCGTTACGTGAAGGTCCATTCCATAGGTCCTCCATGCAAGGCCACTGGTGAATGGTATTGCATCGGAGACATCCTCCCAGCGTGTCCCTTCGGCCTGCCAAGCAAAATCGTCCAAGATGGAAGAAGCCACCCCGTTGGCCACGGCTTGCCTGCCCCAATGGTGTGTGGCTTGCCGATTGTACACCACCCCGAAGGTGCTGCTGCGCCAATCGCTTCCCGCATTTTCTGCTGGCGAGTTCAGGATCAAGGCGAGGTTACCGAAGTAGAAGCGCGACTTGGCATCGCTGGAACCCGTGCCGAGGTATTGGCTATTCACCGTACTCACATCCAACGATGGGGTGAAAGAGATCTCGCTGGTACGGTACATGCCCAGACCAGCCGGGTTGATGGCGGCGGAGACCGGGTCCGCGCCCAGCGCACCGAAGGCGTTGGCCAAGCCGATACTGCGCGCTGTTCCACCCGGGGTGATGGAGCTGAAGCGCAAGGCATCCTGCTCGTTCTGCGCCGAGGCGGTGGTGAGGGCACCTACGAGCACGGCAGCGCTCAGGAGCCGATATGCGGTCCGTTCCATGGTTCCTTGCAGGTTTATCAACGACGTCCGGGGCTGGTACGGCTTCCACCACCACCACCACCTGTATCACGGGAGGGCGCGCTGCGCGAACCACCGCCATTAAAGCTCGGGCTGCGGGTCGGCGAGCTACGTTCCACATTGCGCGTAGGCGCTGGAGCCGTACGGCTTCGTTCGCGCTGTGGCGCGGTGGTACGGTCCCGGTTCGGTGAGGTGATCGGTACTTGTCTGGTACGGTCGCTCTGGTAGCGCTGTTGCGGTGCGGTCACTGCGCCGTTGCGGTTCGGCTGTGGCGCAAGTCCTACCGGGTTCCGCACGGGTGTACGGCGCACGCCATTGGTGGTGCCAGGCCGTCCGGAACCCACCGAGTTGCGGTGTGCAATGATCGAGCTGCCGCCGAAGGTGCCATCCCCGATGATCACGGGCGCATAACAGCCGTAGCAGTTTCCCCAAGGGCTGTAGTAGTTGCCGTACCCGAAACCGGCGCCCATGCCCCAGCCCATACCGCCATACGGGTTCCAGCCCCAAGGCGAATTCCATCCCCAAGGATCATACCCCCACATAGGGCGGTTCCACCCGGAGTAGATGCCACTGCCGTAGCCCACGCTCACGTTCCAGCCGTTGCCCCAGCCCATGCTGTTGCCCCAACCCATACCCATACCACCCCATCCCATCCCTCCACCCCAACCGGGGCCGTTCCAACCGGTCTGCCAGCCCATGGGGGCTGTGTTGAAGCCGAAGCGTCCGTAGTTGTAGTAGTACGGATCGTTATAGGTCATATCGTAATAACTACGGTTGGCGCCCAGGTCCTGCGAGGTGCCAGCATCGTAGTAATCATCGGTCATCGGCTGCTGCGCTTGCTGTTGTTGGGCAGCAGGGGGTGTGGGACGGCTGGCCACAGCAGGAGCTTTCGATGGCATGAAGTACACATCATCCGCTACGCTGGCTGTCTGTTGCATGGAACTGCACGATGCGAAGAGCACAGCCAGTAGGAGCAGGAAAAGGGAGCGATGCAGGTTCTTCATGGCCTTCTTCGTGTTTGCCGTGGTGCCCGTGCGCCACAGCGGGTTGTGTACTTTAGCCGCCTCAACTTCAGAACAAAAATAATACCACAAAAGGGGGCATGGCGAACGAATTGACGAAGCGGGCAGATGACTATGCGCAGTGGTACAACGATCTGGTGCTCAAAGCCGACCTGGCCGAGCATAGCGATGTACGTGGATGCATGGTGATCAAGCCGCATGGCTACGCGGTGTGGGAGAAGATGCGCGATGCGCTGGACGCCATGTTCAAGGAAACGGGCCATGTGAACGCTTATTTCCCGCTCTTCATCCCCAAGAGCTACCTGGCAAAGGAAGCCAGCCACGTGGAAGGCTTCGCCAAGGAATGCGCCGTGGTGACGCACTATCGCCTGAAGAGCGACCCCGTACACGGTGTGGTGGTTGATTCCGAGGCTAAGCTGGAGGAAGAGCTCATCATCCGCCCAACGAGCGAGACCATCATTTGGAACACCTACCGGGGCTGGGTGAAGAGTTACCGCGACCTGCCCTTATTGGTGAACCAATGGGCCAACGTGGTGCGCTGGGAAATGCGAACGCGCCTCTTCCTGCGCACGGCCGAATTCCTCTGGCAGGAAGGCCACACCGCGCATGCCACCAAGCAGGAAGCGGTGGAAGAGACCGAACGCATGCTCGACGTGTATGCGCGCTTCGCCGAAGAGTGGCTCGCCATTCCGGTGATCCGTGGGGTGAAGACCGCCAGTGAACGTTTCGCTGGCGCCGAAGACACCTATTGTATCGAAGCCATGATGCAGGATGGCAAGGCGCTGCAGGCCGGCACCAGCCACTTCCTGGGCCAGAACTTCGCGAAGGCCTTCGATGTGCTCTTCACCAACCGCGAGAACAAACAGGAATACGTCTGGGCCACTAGTTGGGGAGTGAGCACGCGCCTGATCGGTGCCTTGATCATGACCCACAGCGACGACAATGGCCTGGTGTTGCCACCGAAACTGGCGCCGGTGCATGTGGCCGTGGTGCCCATCGCCAAGAACGCCGAGCAGGTCGAAGCCATCCGTGCCTACTTCGCACCAACCCTGGCCGCCCTTCGTGCCAAAGGCATCGTGGTGAAGTTCGATGATGACGATACCAAGAAGCCCGGCTGGAAGTTCGCCGAGTATGAGTTCAAGGGTTATCCCGTGCGTATTGCCATCGGTCCGCGCGACATGGAGAACGGTACCGTTGAGGTAGCCCGGCGCGATACCCTGGAGAAACAGGTGATGCAAGTAGCCGACCTGGCGGAGAAAGTAGAGCACTTGCTTAGCGCCATCCAGGACAACCTTTACCAAAAGGCCTTGGCCATGCGCGAACGCAACACCCGCGCGGTGGACAGCTACGAGGAGTTCAAAGTGGCCATCGAAGAAGGTGGCTTCATTCTGGCACATTGGGATGGAACGGCGGAGACCGAGGAAAAGGTGAAGAACGAGACCAAGGCCACCATCCGGTGCATTCCGTTGGAGGGTGATCGCACCCCGGGCCGTTGCATGGTAACGGGCGCACCCAGCGAGCGTCGTGTCATCTTCGCCCGCGCATACTGATGACAAAAAAGGAAGCACCGGTCCCCACGCCGCGCGAGTTGATCGCCCGCGCCATGCTGACCAAGTCGGCCATGAAGCAGGATGTATTCAAGGCCACCAGCACGCTGTTCGAGCAGTTGAAGGAGACGCTGAAAGTGATCGCGGTGGAATTGGAAGCCGAGGTCACCACGAAGGATGCGCGGTTGCCGGTCTCCTTCACCGACAAGGGCGCACTGGCCTGCGAGCTCCGTGTGGCAGGTGATACGCTCATCTTCCACATGCACACCAACGTGTTCCGGTTGGACCAGAGCCACAGCCTGTGGAAGACCAGCTACCTCACCGATGATGAAATGCGGGGCTACTTCGGTGTCATCAACATCTACAACTTCCTCAGCGACTCCTTCAAATACAATCGGGAGCGCGACCTGGGTTACTTGGTGGCACGCCTCTTCCTGAACAAGGAGGATCATTTCATGGTGCAAGGCAAGCGGCAAATGGGTTTCCTCTACAACGACCTGCCGGGGAATGTGATGGACGCGGCCCGGCTGAAGGAGGTGCTGTACTCTCTGATCAACTATGTGCTGGAATTCGACCTGTTGGCCCCGCCATACGACCAGGTGCAGCAGGTAACCGTAAGCGAAATGAACGAGCTGAACGCCAACATGCAGCTGAGCACGGGCAAGCGGCTGGGCTTCCGCTTCCAGGCCGACGGAGAAGATGTGATGTGAGGAGTGTTTGGAATTCCGCCGATCTGTTTACATTTGCGCCCTCGTTCGCCCGAACAACCTGGTTGAGAAGGCGGTCTTACATCGTGGCCCGTTCGTCTAGGGGTTAGGACGCGTCCCTTTCACGGATGAAACAGGGGTTCGATTCCCCTACGGGCTACAACTGAAAACCCGCGCTCAGCGCGGGTTTTCTTGTTTCCGTAAGTTCGGGAGATAGTGTCGGCCGGACCCTCGTTCGCATACTCCCGGCACTTCCAATGGGCTACAAGCATGGCCCTAGCGCTCGTCGGGGCCTTTATTCGTTCTGCCCTTCGTGGAATTAGTGCTCGAGCCGATCCTGGCGGCTGGGATCGTGACTAACGGATGAACCATGCCATGTGGCTGGAACCTGGCCCATGTCCCGTGTGTTAAGGCCCGTCGAATTTGGGGGGGGGGGGGGGGGGGGGGGGGGG
>JAEYWT010000249.1 GCA_023428865.1 Bacteroidota bacterium
TTCTGCAGGCAGCACCATCGCCCTGCGCAATATCTTCTTCAACACCGCCAGTTACGAGCTGCTACCAGCATCCAACGCCGAACTGGACAAGCTGGTGAAGCTGCTCCAAGGCACGCCGAACCTGCGCATCGAACTGGGTGGCCATACCGATAACGTGGGTGCCGATGCGGCTAACCTCATCCTGAGCGACCAACGGGCGAAGGCTGTACGCGACTATGCGATCGCGAAAGGGGTGGATGGTACACGCATCACCGCTAAAGGCTACGGCGAAACGAAACCCGTGGCTACCAACGATTCCGAAGAGGGTAGGGCGTTGAACCGACGGACTGAAGTGACGGTGCTTTAGGACCCTGAAAGCTCCGTTGCGCGCCCGCTTGCCGCAGCAATACCCTTGCTTAACGTGCCTGCCAGGTCTTCGCTGTTGAACACCTTGAACGCCGCTTCCGTGGTACCGCCCTTGCTCATGACGGCCTTGATCAGTTCATCGGGTGTGCGATCGGCATGCTCCATCAGGTGGTAGCTGCCCAACATGGTCTGCTTCACTAAGGCATTGGCCACGTGGGACTTCAAACCCAGCGCTGTGCCCGCGTCGATCATGGTCTTCACGATGTGGAAGAAGTACGCCGGTCCGCTGCCACTAAGTGCCGTTACGGGATCCAAGTGGGCTTCGTGCTCCAGGTGTACGGCGCGGCCTGTGCTGTTCAGCAGTTGCTCCACCATCAAGGTCTGGCGCATGTTCAATTCAGTGCCCGTTGCATAGGCGGTGATGCCCATTCCGATCTGCGCCGGCGAGTTGGGCATGGCACGCACTACGGTCTGGTGTTGTAGATCGGTCTGCAAGCGTGCAATGGTGATGCCAGCCATGATCGACAGCACCACCTGTTCCCGCCGAAGCACCTTGGCTAGGGCAGGTGCGATGGAGCCGAAGTCCTGCGGTTTCACACCGATGATGACCATGTCGCTGTGGCTGATCGCTTCATCTATGGATAGCGAGATCGTGCCCAGCATGTCCAGCTGCGCACGCCTTTCTTCGCTGCGCAGCACGAGCAGCAGGTCTTCTCGCTTCACCAATCCGTACTTGCGGAAACTACGCGCATAGGCCTGGCCCATGTTGCCGCAACCGACAATGGAGATCTTCATACCAACGAAGGTGCGGCCAATACGGACCGCTTCACCGGAAGCGTCAGCTACTTCGCCAACCGTGGCTAGTGGGAAACCACCTTCAACCCTACGATGCTCGCAATAAGGGTGAAGAGGAAGAACAGTCGCCAGAAGGCCACCGGTTCGCGGAAGATGAGAATGCCGACGAGCACCGTGCCTACCGCACCAATGCCGGTCCACACCGCATAGGCCGTGCCAATGGGCAGCGTTTGGGTGGCGCGGTAGAGCAGGTACATGCTTATGCTGAGGCACACGAAGAATCCGGCCATCCACCATGCCGCCGTGCCACCCGTAGCTTCTTTGGCCTTGCCGAGACAGGTGGCGAACCCCACCTCGAACAGCCCGGCGATCACCAGCAACAACCAGTTCATGTGGCGAAAGTACCGTGTCAGTGCGGCGCAGCAATGGCGATCAAAACGCCCAAGTCGCCATCCAGATCCATCTGGCCTGCTTCGGGGATGTAAGCTTTGCTAACCGAGCCATCCAGGTACAAGGCATCGGTACACCCTTGATCGGTGAACCAGTTGGCGAAATCGAAGAAGTTGATGGGTTCGCGCGAGATGGCGAAGACCACGTGCCCATCATCCCTCACACCAACACCATTACGGATATGCAAGTTCTTGGAGCCTGGGGTGAAGTTGGTGTTGATCACTCCGCCAGCGATGAGCATCGGACCGCTTTGTGTGGCGTAACGCACATGGCGCATGTCCTGCATCGCAGCCGTGGTCTTCACGAATGCCGTACCGTTCTCCAAGATCCCGAACACACCGTTCGGCTGCATGTGGAAGTTGCCTTTGCCCTCGGTGCGCCGATCGATCCGGTGTAGGATGCGACCGCCTTCGATGTATAGCCCCACGGGCCCATGGTCCACCGTGTACATGCCACCGTTCATGGCGAAACGCAGCTCCATTCCGTCGCGTTCCAGCGCGTTCTTCAAGCTTCCGATGTTCCCTAGGATGGCTCCCTGTGCGTCTTTCCAATGCAGGGTGATCGCCTCCTTCGTTGGATCCACGACCCGTGCAGCGATGCGGTCGTTCGCCGCCGGTGCGAAGGCCCATGCCACCAATGCCATGCAGAGGAGTACTGCCATGACCAAGTGTTCGTTCCGCATCACCATGCAACACTAATCCCGAGCATGGCACCAAGCCCTTTCACACGGGTACTGATCCACGCCGGCACCTGCGCGGTGGATAGTGAAACGAGGATGTGCTCCCCGAACCTATGTTTTGCGGCCAACCCGAACCGCAGCGTGCCGAAACCACCGTAGCTCACCGATGCACCAAGCATGGTGCGACTGCCCAAAACACGGCTTACCTGCACCGTGCCCTGCGGGATGTAGCCAGGCAAGTACCGTTGTTCTACCGCTAAGCCCAAACGCCAGTCTGCAGTGAGCTCCACGCTTGCGTTCGCATGCACCCGGAAGGGCATGAGCCGCGTGATCGACCCATGCTGGTAACGCAAGCCGAAGGTGTCCAACACGGTCTCTTCGTTCACGAATACATCGTCTAGGGTGAACAGGTTCTCCACGCGCCAGCCCTCGTAACTGAAGAGCGTGTCTTTGGCGATACGAACGGTGTTCGGGTTCCAAACGATGAAGCCCAGATCGTCCACTCCCACGCGGAAACGTATGGGACGTTCGCCGTTGCTGGCGAAATTCCATCGCCCGGATATGGCTGCGCCCAGGCCGTTGGTGCGATCGAAACCGCTGCCTGCGGTGTCACTCGCTACGTAGTCGCCGGTGAAGGAGGTGCGCAAGACGCGTCCATCGGCTCCGGTGAAGAGTTCGGCCGACCGCACGTCCAAGGCAGATAGTGATTGACCACGCACGAGATCCAAGCGAATGAATGATCCGGTGCTGTCGTGCTGGAACCCCGCCCCAATGGTCTGGTACCGGATCTGTTCAAAAGCTGAAGGGGATAGTTGTGCGTTGCGTTCCTGGTAGGCCGCATTACCGAAGAAGGCCACGTTGAATTGGTCCGCGGTGAACGAGAGTCCACTTTGTTCGTGGTAGGCCACGTTCACGATAGGCCGCAGGTGCGAACGCTTCCCCCAGCAGGCTGCTCCGCTCCACTGCACCTGGCCATGCATGATGTAGCCCAGGCTGTTCCCTTGGTCGCTTAGCGCATCCGCCGTGCGCAAACGCAGTTCGCGTTCCAGGAATTCGCCGTTCAGAATGGCCAACGGAAGTTCGTTCAACACGGTGTTCGCGTTGTAGTCGAAGATCCCGCTGGTGCTGATCACGTTCCTGAAACCTAGGTTCAGGTCTACCCGAGGATCAGCGGGCAACACGCCGTTTTGGCCTATCACCTGCATCGCCATCACCATCCCGAACACCCCACCAATGCTTCGCCTCATTGTCCGTTCACGATGTAGGTTCCGTCCACAGTGAATTGCAGGTCCAACGCGTAGCTATCTAAAATGCGCACATGCTGGCTCTGATCGGCGGTGTTGAAGATCACCCGCGTTCGGATCCTTCCCGGACCGTAGAGCAGATCCACCTGATCGGGCGTCAACGGTGCGTGGACGGAGGAATTCGTGGTGGCCTGTACCACACCATCACTGCCTAGGAAGGCCGATGCGATGGTGCCTTCCACAGGAATGGAGCTCAACACATTGCGTTCCAGGTCTACGATGTCCAGCACCACCCGGGCATCGAAGGGGAAGCCGTTGGTGGCGAATAGATGTAAAGTGCCCTGGCGGATCGCACGGTTCGCACTATCGCCCGGCAGGTCAGGCTTGGCTACGCTTTCCAGTATCAGGTCGGTAGCGATGATGGCCAACGGAACCTCCAGTTCGATGCTGGCCTTCAACTTGCTTTCGTAGTACAGGAAGTCGTTCCCATTGCCGATGTCGCCCAGTGGATTCAAGCGGATGTCCAGCCCATAACGTACCAGGTCGGGCA
The DNA here is from genome assembly GCA_023428865.1 of Bacteroidota bacterium. GTDB lineage: Bacteria > Bacteroidota > Bacteroidia > Flavobacteriales_F > PHOS-HE28 > PHOS-HE28. The sequence continues at coordinate 4,064 of JAEYWT010000249.1, forward strand.
TGCTTTCCACGAAGGCATCCACGTTGCTGTTGCTGTTGTCCAGGATGTTCTCGTAATAGCTCGGTGTAAAGCCGTTGCCGTGATCGATCGCACGGTTCAGGTTGATGGGACCTTGCAGGATGCTGTGTTGCATATCCACCGTACTGCCCGTGCGGCTGTTGATGGCCTGGAAGGAGTTCAAACGCACTTGCATGTCCATACCTACGCCGTTCTCCACCTTCACCTTAAGCGTCACTTGGTCCAGGTCCAGGTTTCCGCCCACGAAGGCATCGAACAGGCCCAATCTGCTCTGCTCTTCGGGAAAGGTGAGCTCATTCATGCCGAAGTAGCCCTTGGCATAGTTCGTTACCAGGCCACGGTAGCTGGCTTGTACGATCACGCTGTCCTGGTTGGTCACTGTAGCGCCCGTTCCCGCAGGATCCAGTGCGGCCGATACGTTGGTGGCCAAGGTGTTCACCTGGTTGAAGTTCGGCCCGCGCAGGTCAAAGCGGGTTCCGGCCAGTGAGCGCAACACGTTGGCGAAGCTGGGGTTGGCCGGGGTGCCAGGCTCCACGGTAACGGTAAGTGTATTATTCCCATCGGGAAAGTTGGCGCTCGGTACCTGGAATTCACCGGTCACCCGGCTGGCGATCTTGTTCCGCATATCGATCCGCAGTTCCCCTTCCCGCAGATCCAGGCGGGTGAGCTGGACTTGGGGTAGGTTGAAGCGCACCAGGTTGTTCTCGCTGATCACCGGGAAACCGGCTGGCAGGTTGAATTGGTCGTTCGGTGGTAGGGGGAAGGCGTATGGATAGGTGAAGTTGGTATCCGGTAGGTTCAGCAGGGTGTCCAGGTCCACCGCAAAAAGCTCGGAGCGGTATACGAGGGTAACCGCGCCATCGGCACTGGTGCTCACCAGGCTGTCTGGTATCAAGTGCGCTATGGTAAGGCGGGTGGTGAGCAGCGGGGCTGCCACATCCACATCCCAACTGGCCGGACCGGCATCCTTACGACAACCGCTGGCTGTGAAAAGAAATAGTAGGCTCCAGAAGGCAACCGATCGCAAGGGGCGCTCGTATTCCATATAGGCCGCAAAGTACTGCCACACTGCCGATCGCCAGCGCAAGGAAGCTCTACAAGCCTTACTTTTCACCCGTAGGAAAGATATCGTGCTGTTCAGACGCCATATCATCGTGCCTTCGCTGCTTGCGGCTGCGGTCATGTACCTGATCTCGTGGCTTTGGCACGGCTTGGCACTCACCGATCTGGAGGAGATCAGCATTCCGCTCACCCTGTATTTCTCCTTGGCGGCAGTGGTCTATATCATCCTCGGCCTCGGCATGACCTTCATCGTGCATACTGCCATTCTACACGAGTGGATATCGCTGAAGAATGGGTTCCCCTTCACCTCCATGCTCATCGGCGCCGCGATCGGCTTCTGTGTTTACCTGGTGATCTTCGTATTGGGCATGTCCTTCACCAAAGGAGGCATGGTACATGTGATCGCCGATGTGATCTGGCAGATGGTGGAGCAGGGGATCGGTGGGCTCATGGTGAGCCTCGGCATCATCTATGACATGCACAAGCGATACCTGGAAGCTGAGCGTGCCTGATCAGCCTCCGGAGTATTTGCCCTTCCACAGCTTGTCCAACATCGCTGCGTATTCCCGCTCCCGCGGATTGTCTCCCGGGTTGTAGAACCGCGTGCCACTGATCGCCTCCGGCAGGAACTCCTGATCAATGAAGTTGCCGGCGCCATCGTGGCTGTACTGGTAGCCTTTTCCGTAGTCGAGCTCCTTCATCAACTTGGTGGGGGCGTTGCGCAGCGCAAGCGGAACGGGTAGGTCGCCACGTTCCTTCACCAGTTGCTGTGCCGTACCAATGGCCACGTAACTGGCGTTGCTCTTCGGTGAGCAAGCCAGATAAACAGCGCACTGGCTCAGGATGATGCGCCCCTCCGGCCACCCGATCATCTGCACCGCTTGCATGGTGGTGGTGGCCATCAGTAGCGCGTTCGGGTTGGCATTGCCGATGTCCTCACTGGCCAGGATCACCATGCGCCTGGCGATGAAGAGCGGATCCTCGCCGCCTTCGACCATACGGGCGAGCCAATACACGGCCGCGTTCGGGTCGCTGCCACGCATGCTTTTGATGAAGGCACTGATGATGTCGTAATGCTGCTCACCTTGTTTATCGTAGCGGGCGGCGTTGTTCTGCACCACTTCCTTCACCAGCTCATTGTCGATCACCACGGCCTGCCCACCGTTTCGCCTTGCGGACATCACACACAATTCGAAGGTGTTCAGCAACCGGCGTGCATCGCCACCGCTGGCCCGCATCAGCGCGTCGATCTCGAGTAGCTCAATGGGCAGCTCCTTCAAAGCGGCATCTTCGGCCATCGCACGCTCCAGTAGCCCGTGCAGTTGCTCTTCGTGCAGGGCCTTCAAGGTGTACACCTGGCAACGGGATAGCAACGCGGGGATCACCTCGAAACTGGGGTTCTCCGTGGTGGCACCGATCAGGGTGATGGTGCCCTTTTCGACCGCTCCGAGCAGGCTGTCCTGCTGCGCTTTGCTGAAGCGATGGATCTCGTCGATGAAGAGCACTGCACTGCGCGCGAAGAGACCCGCGCCACCGGCATGCTCGATCACTTCGCGCACATCCTTTACACCACTGTTGATGGCGCTGAGCGCGTAGAATGGACGTTTCAGATCCTGCGCGATCAGCCGCGCCAAGGTGGTCTTACCCACGCCTGGTGGCCCCCAAAGGATCATGCTGGGCAGCATGCCACCGGCCAACGCCTTACGCAGTACCCCCGAAGGGCCTACCAAGTGTTCCTGGCCCACGACCTCCTCCAAGGTGCGAGGCCGCAGTCGTTCGGCAAGGGGTTCGGTGCTTTCCACGTGGCGCGAAGGTAGGATCCAATGGATACCTCTACCCGTTTCCTGGCCTGTAAGACCTCGAACTCCTTGAACATGGAGGGACTTTTGTTCCCTGGTTCGATCAGCCCAATGACCAGTGGTGCTTCCTCCACGCTCGGTCCGTTGGCGTTAGAAGCTCATCTTTCGTCACATCCCGCTGCAGGTCTTCGATCCGGGTGGGTTCTGTGCCCAAAGCGTTGTTTGCGTTCGTGGTCCGCCTTGGCACGCTACCTAGCCCTTGCTCCAAGCAGATCCGGAGCATGACATCTTCAGCGCAGCTTCCGTTGGTGTTACGTGGAACGGAATGGAAGGCGGTAGTATGGGTAGTGGAGCGCATGGTCTTGTTCGGTTTGCGAACAAGTGTCCAAAGGCGTGGTCTGAAGAATGATCCCGATCAAAGAGTAGCCCGAAGCTAGGGGAGTGGGCTTACGCTTGTCAAGCGTTCGTCGAAGAATAAGCTCAATATATCGAATATGTAGCCTCGTTCATTGGTTGTTCTGGCGAGATCGTGACAACGCTTGTTCAAAACTTTAATCGACAGAAAATTTGGCGATCGCGATCGAATTTGCTTATTTGGGCGTCAGCTGTTCGACAGATTTCCTGTCAGAGCAGAACAACGAACCGAGAACACTCGAAGAAGCAACCAACCAAACCAACACGCCATGGCAACCGAGATCAACAAGGAGAAATTGAAGGCCCTTCAACTTACAATGGATAAGATGGAGAAGACCTTCGGCAAAGGCGCCATCATGAAACTGGGCGACGATGCCATTGAGCAGGTGGAAGTGATCCCCACCGGTTCCATTGGCTTGGACTTGGCCTTGGGTGTTGGTGGTTACCCCAAAGGGCGTATCGTGGAGATCTACGGTCCCGAATCGTCCGGTAAGACCACTCTTGCGATCCACGCTATCGCACAAGCGCAGAAGAAGGGTGGTATCGCTGCCATCATCGATGCCGAACACGCCTTCGATCGTGTTTATGCCGAAAGCCTCGGCGTGGATACGGAGAACCTCCTGATCAGCCAACCTGATAATGGTGAACAAGCCCTGGAGATCGCCGACAATCTGATCCGCTCCGGCGCCATCGACATCATCGTGATCGATAGCGTGGCTGCCCTTACGCCCCGCGCCGAGATCGAAGGCGAGATGGGCGATAGCGCCGTGGGTATGCAGGCACGCCTCATGAGCAAGGCGCTGCGTAAACTCACCGGTACCATCAGCAAGACCGGCTGCTGCTGCATCTTCATCAACCAGTTGCGCGAGAAGATCGGCGTGATGTTCGGCAACCCCGAGACCACAACCGGTGGTAATGCGTTGAAGTTCTATGCCACCATCCGCATGGATATCCGTCGTGCCACCCAGATCAAGGATGGCGAGAACGCAGTGGGCAACCGCACCAAGGTGAAGGTGGTGAAGAACAAGGTAGCGCCACCCTTCCAGAAGGCCGAGTTCGATATCATGTTCGGGAAGGGCATCAGCAAGACCGGCGAGATCATCGACATGGGTGTGGAACTGGGCATCATCAAGAAAAGCGGCAGTTGGTTCAGCTACGAAGACAACAAACTGGGCCAGGGGCGTGATATGGTTCGCCAGCTCTTGGAAGACAATGTCGAGCTCTGCGAAGAACTCGAAGGCCGCATCAAGGAGTCTCTTACCAAGACCCCAGCACCGGTAACTGCTTGATCCTGGTGGTCTGCACGGCGCTGTACTCCGCTGCTCAAGTCATGGCGAAACGATAAGACAGCATCTTCGGCGTGCGACTACCTTTGAAGGCCCCGGTCATGTACCGGGGTCTTCTGCTTCCGTACCCGACCATGCGCTCC